>NZ_JBTBFV010000085.1:0-16140 GCF_054786995.1 Mycobacterium sp. ZZG | reverse complement strand
CAGCAAATCACGCGCCGTCAACGACACCCCGACCGAACAGGAGGCCACCCCCGCGGCACTGACCGCCTGAACCATTAACTCGAAGAATCACACGACAGCGTCGTACACCACGCCCATGGACTTGACCGACCACACCCAGCGATCCACGACGCCCAACCGGCTTCACGAGCCCGTCCACGCCGCAGTTCTTCCTTCATGACATGGATCGTCCGGCCGCGAGGCCCAACAGGGAATCGGGGATTCCCCCCGACCTTTGCGCTCGTCAAGGACCATCCGTCAAATTAGCCACATCTGCACCACCAGCATCGAGGAGGCGGCTTCACCACACTCCCGCGAGCACAAGCACGACCGAAGCAGAGACGCCCGCCCGCAGAATTAGGGGATTCCCCGATTCCTCTGCGCGGCAGTTCGCAGCAACATATGAGACGGATCGGCAATGTCGATCACGGCTACTTCAACAGCAATCGCCATCCGAGCTCGACGACGGCAGCTACTGCGCTCGGGTGGGTAGTCGCCGCACCGCTGAACCGTGCACCGGTACCCACTGGCGCCGTCAACCCATCACCCACTGCGAGAAATCAAGCGTCATGATCAAACCGCTACTCGTTGCCTCAGCCTTCGCTGGCATCGCACTCATCGGCGCGCCCGCCGCCGGAGCCGACTACCTCGACCGTCACCAGCTGTGGGCCCTATCCCGGCTCGCCGCACCGATCTGCGACGACCTCAATCGTGAACCGAATCCCTTCACGATGGCGCGGTGGGTGCAGTCGATCATCGGCGCGACACTGCCCGACGGCCACTACTTCTTCGACGACGAGGCCGAGGACATTGTCTTTGCCGCCATCAACAGCGAGTGCCGACAGCACCAAGGCCTCTTCTTTCAGTACGCCTTTCTCTACGGCACCCGCTAGCTCGCACGATCGACAGGAGAACCCATGCACCTGCGCACCGCACTGTCGCGCATCATCCTCGCTGCACTGACCGCCTCTGCCGCCGCGATCGGTCTGGCAAGCACCTCTTATGCGACGCCTCTCGACCAACTCTTCTTGGAGCGCTTGAGCAACATCGGCATCACCTACACGAACGCGTACGGGACAATCCTCTACGCCCACGGAGTGTGCCGGGAACTCAGTTCCGGCACCCCACACACCCGCGTGGTCGACATGGTCATGGTCGACTACCCGACGTTCAGCTGGGACGGCGCCGCCGACTACGTCGTCACCGCGAACATGACGTATTGCCCCGAGTTCCAGTAAGACTCGCAGCCGTGATTGCGTCCAACTGCGCTGCCCCTGTCATCACCGAAATGCCGTCATCTGTGATCGCCAGCTGGGTACATGGAGGTTCACAGCGGTGAGCGACGCCGGCGCGGTCGGCGGCAACCCGTTATCACGGCCGGCGCGGTGGAACAGCCCGCAGCTCGACCCTCATAAACTGCTGCACCTGCAGCCAAAAGCCCTATCGCACACCCCGGATGACGAACGCGTCAATGTTCTCGTCGTAGCCGATGGTGTCGTTCACGAACAACTCCCCCATCAGGCGGCCGTCCTCGGCTACCGCGATGAAGGTGGATTCCTCTTTGTCGTACCGCACCGACCCTTGCACGAACATCGCCGCGATCTGCTGCCCGTCGGTTCCGAGCACCACTAGCTTCAACCCTCCGGCGTCCTTGAGGTACTGCGCCGCTTCCTCACGTGTCACGACCATCGCCGGGGCCTCCTTCCTGACGGCCAACATCTGCACTGAGTAGTACCCCACGAGAGGCGGACAAGACGACGCAAACCCCGCGCACCCTTGGATCCTGATATGAAGGCCCTTCGGTTCTGATGTCGCCCAACCGTGCGCAATCGTGTCACCTATCAAAGGACCGGGGCGAACCAGACCGTTCCGCATGGCGGCCGGTGACGTCGTCCCCGAAAGCGTCGCCGAGGTGGGCCGCTCCCGGCTCGGCGGTGTCGACCAGTGGGCGCTGATCCGCGGCCGCGACCTGGCCAACCCACCGCTGATCCACCTGCACGCCGGGGCGGGATTCAGCGAGACCCGCTCTTCGCCAGTTCAACGCCACCCCGAACGCGTCGCCGCCGACCTCGATACCGCCCAGACCGGCGCCTCGACGGTCAACTGTCGCCCCGGGGCGCTGCAGCAGCTGCGCGGGGAGCGCTCGTCGCGCCGTGACTTCCCTCCACACAACGGAGCGGACGACCGCGATCAGCAAAGCCCGGTGCGCCGGATTTCGGGCGCTCGCGCGGCCCCGTCCGAGTACGGTAAGCGCAGTACTCGCACTTCACGGAGGATGTGAGGCGATGGCGGGCGAGATCGCGTACGAGCTGGCAGCTGCCGGATTCGTCGACGCCGTCGAAGTCGGCAGGGGCGGCGGCGGCGTGGTCTACCGCTGCCACCAGAAGTCCCTCGGCCGCACCGTCGCCATCAAGGTGCTCGCGTCTTCTCTCGACCAGGACGACCGCGAGCGTTTCCTGCGCGAGGGCTACGCGATGGGCGCCCTGTCGGGCCACCCGAACATCGTCAACATCCTGCAGGTCGGCATGACCGAGCAGGACCGGCCCTTCATCGTGATGCCTTACCACGCAAGGGGATCGCTGGCCGACCAGGTGCGCCGGGAGGGCCGGATCCCCTGGCCCGACGCGCTGCGCATCGGCGTCAAACTGTGCGGGGCGCTCGAAACCGCGCACCGGACAGGCACTCTGCACCGCGACATCAAACCCGCCAACGTCCTCGTCAACGACTACGGCGAGCCGCAACTCAGCGACTTCGGCACCGCACGCATCGTCGGCGGGTACAAGACGGTGACCGGGTTCTTCACCGGCACGCTGTCCTACACCGCACCCGAGGTGCTCACCGGTAAACCGCCGACCGTCGAGGCCGACGTGTACTCGCTCGGCGCCACGCTCTACGCGATGATCGCCGGGAAGGCCGCGCACGAACGCAAAACCGACGAGGAACTGATCGCCCACTACCTGCGGATCACCTCCCAGCCGGTGCCGGACCTGCGCCACCTCGGCATCCCGTCCGACGTGTGCTCGGCGATCGAGAAGGCGATGTCGCTCGAGCCCGCCACCCGGTTCGACTCCGCGGCCGAGTTCGGCCGCACCCTGCAGGAAGCCCAGCGCCACAACGGGTTGACCGCCGATCACATGGCGATCGGCGAACCCACCCCGCCTCCCGAGCAGTCTGAAGGCACGCAGGCACTTCCGCTGTCGGAGCCTTCCAATTCCGCTGTGCTGCCGCCGCTTCCGGCCACCGCCCCGCCGCCGCCGCCGGCTCCTCCCCCGCCCGACATGTTCGCCCGCAGCCCGTCGAACGCGCCATGGCCCGTCGCCCAGCCCCCTCCGCCGGTCCCCGCCGCCCCGCGGAAGGACCGCAGGAAGACCGTGCTCGCGCTCGCCGCCGCGACGGCCGTGGTGCTGCTGGTGATCGGCGGCGCCGTCGTCGTGGCCTCGACGCGCGACACCGGCGGCGGCGCCGTCACCGCACCCGTGGCGCAGCCGACCGCCGAGGCGCAGCCCGGGTGGCGGCCGATCTCCGACGCCCGCACCGCCCTCGACGGAGCGGCGGCCACCGAGGCCGACGGCACCATCTGGATCTTCGGCGGGATGGGCGCCGACAACCGGGTCAGCGGCGCTCACGAGGGCTACGACCCGGCGATCGACAGCTGGAAGGGCGGTGAAGCACTCCCGGTTCCGGTGCAGCGGGCGATGTCGGTGACCTGGCAGGACACCCCCGTCGTGCTCGGCGGCTGGCGCACCGACGGCGCGGACGCCAAGGTCGCCACCGACGCGGTGTGGCGGGTGGTCAACAGCCGCTGGGTGCAGTTGCCGCCGCTGCTGCAGCCGCGCGCCGCGGCGGCGGCCGCCGTGGTGGGCGACCGCATTGTCGTCACCGGTGGCGTCGACGCCGACGGCCGCGTGCTCGACACCACCGAGGTGTTCGACGGACGCGGGTGGACCCCGGCCGCGCCGATGCCGACGCCGCGGCAACTACTGGCCGCGGCGTCGGACGGCACGCGCGTCTACGCGGTCGGCGGCACGAACGGGACGACGGACCTGGCGGCCGTTGAGGCCTACGACCCGGCCGCCGACACCTGGACCGCCCTGCCGGCGCTGCCCGAGCCGCGCAGCGACTTCGGGGTCGCGGTCACCGACGCCCGACTGGTGGCCGTCGGCGGCACCGCCGCGGGGCGGCCGGTCAAGACCGTGAGCGCGCTCGATCTGACGACGTCGACGTGGTCCGGCCTGCCGGACCTGGGCACCGCACGCCGCGGCGCGGCCGTCGCTGCGGTCGGCAAGACGGTGTACGTGATCGGCGGGTCGACCGGCGCCGGCGACGGCGCGGCCACGTCGACGGCCGAAGCGCTGAAACTGGCGCCGCGCATCCCGCAACCCGCGGCGCAGTGGCGCTCGCTGCCAGACGCGCCGACCCCCCGGCTGATGATGGCCTACACCGTGCTCGACGACCAGATCTGGATCGCCGGCGGGATCCGGGAGGGCGAGACGCTGCAGACGGTCGAGACCTACGACACCCGCACCCAACAGTGGCAGGCGCAGCCGTCGCTGCCGATCCCGCTCAACCACGCGGCCGCGGCGACCTACCGCGGCGAGGTCGTGGTGATCGGCGGCGCCACCGACACCATCACCCAGGCCTCGGACAAGGTGTTCGCGTTCCGCGACGGCAAATGGGTCGAGCTGGCGACCCTGCAGCACGCGCGGGCGGCGCCGGCGGCAGCGGTGGTCGGCGACAAACTCGTCGTCGTCGGCGGGCAGAACGACAAACAACTCGTGCCTCAAACCGAGGTGTTCGACGGCACGTCCTGGACGCAGGCCGCCGACATGCCCACTGCGCGTGAGCATCTCGCGGCAGTGTCCGACGGCGTGTACGTCTACACCGTCGGCGGCCGGTTCCTGTCCGCCGATGAGAACACGGCCGCTTTCGAGCGGTTCGACCCGCAGTCCGGGAACTGGGAGAAGCTGCCCGACATGCCGACCCCGCGCGGCAGCTACGGCGCGGCCTACCTCGACGGGCGCATCGTCGTGGTCGGCGGCGAGGAGCCGACGCGGGTGCTGCCCACCGTCGAGATGTACGACATCGCCAACCGCAGGTGGAGCACCCAGGCGCCGGTCAACACCCCGGTGCACGGCCAGGCGGTCGCCGCGGTCGGCTCCACGGTGTACTGCATCGGCGGCGCTGACAGGCCCACCCACGAAGGGCCGGTGGCCACGGTCGAGGCGCTGGACTTCACGTAGCGTCGCCGCGCAGCTGGGCGAGGGTGACCGCGCCGCGGCGCAGCGCCTCGTTGGCCAGCCGCACTCGCCGGTCCCCCTCGGTGGGAACGGCGAACTTGTCGTAGAGGTTCTGCAGGTGTTGTTTGACGGCCGCTTCGGTGACGTAGAGCTCGCGGGCCATCGCCCGCACCGACGCGGGTTCGGGGAACGGGTCGTCGGACACCAGCGGCCGGCACAACACCACCAGCACGTCGAGTTCGCGCCGGGTCAGCCGCGGCGCCGCCTCCACGGGTTGGGCGGCGACGGTCTCCTCGTCGCGGCGGCCGTCAGCGGATTCGTGGACCATCCAGAAGATCAGCCGCGACTTGCCCACGCGCACCTCGTCGCCGGAGCGCAGCACACGTTCGGCGGTGAGCTTCTCGCCGTTGAGGAAGGTGCCGTTGCGGCTGCCCATGTCGCGGATCGACCATGCGGCGCCAAGGTTTTCGAACACGGCGTGCAGCCGCGACACGGTGTCGTCGTGCTCGAGCGCGATCGCGTTGCTCGGGGCTTTGCCGAGGGTCACGCGCTGGCCGGCCAGTGGGACGAGCTCCCGTCCAGCCGGCCTGAAAACCTCCACATGGGAAGACATGCGCACCTCCTCTCCGGCAATTCTGGCGTAGCGACCGAGTCCGTGGCCCGGAACGTGGCGTTCACCGGCCGACGCCGACACGCGACTCGGCCCGTCACCGGGGGCGGGTGACGGGCCGAGCAGAGCGAGGTCAGGGCTGGGCGAACAGCGGGACGCGGTTGAACACCGGCGGCCGGATGCCGTCGCTCTTGGGCGTCGTCGGTTCCAGGACGCCGCCGCTGGTGACCACCGGCGGTTGGAAGATGCCGCCCTTGGGCCCGCTCTGTTGGCCGGCGCCGCCGCTCTGGGGCGCCGTCGTGACGGTGATGGTGCCGCCCCGGCAGCTGACGATCTTGCCGTCGACGAAGACGTCCTGGCCGTCGTCGATCGGGATCTGATAGCCGTCGGCGTCGGTGTAGGTGCAGCCGCCACCACCGGGGGTGGGCTCGTTGTCGGTGGCGAAGGCGGTGGCCGGGGCGGCGAGCAGGACGGCGAAGGCGCCGACGGCCGTGGCGGCGTACTTGAGGCCGGCCAGCTTGCGGGTGCTCGATGCGGTCATGATGGTGTCCTCTCGGGGGTGCTGCGGTGTTTGGCTGTTGAGAGAAATCCTGCTGGGCGCAGCCCTCGGGCGTAATCGCCGGCAAGCCAGAGTCCGATACCGAAAGGGGAAGACTTTCCTATCCCCCAGGTAAGGGTGTCGGACTCTGCCCCAGGCAAGAACCGGGACCCCGCGATTCGTCAACAGCTCCATGGGAATTGGCGGATGCAGGCTTCGACTTCGACACCCTGATCCGCGCCACACGAACACGCTTTCCGTCCCCTGGCACCAGTGCCGAGAACCGTTGTTGTGTCGTACCGTTGGGATCCACGAGCACCCCGAGGAGGTGCGTCATGGGTGAGCGTGTCGAACCGTCCGCCCTTGTGGACGGCGACGGCCACGCGGTGCAACTCAGGCTGGAGCGGTGTGTCGTCGCGTTGCGGCGCATGGTCGACGGCGGCTGGTTCGACGACCACGACGACACCATCGGCATGGAAGTGGAGTTCGATCTCGTCGACCCCTTGGGCCGGCCGCGGATGATCAACGACGCGGTCCTGGCCCGGCTGGGTCGGGCCGACATGCAACATGAGCTCGGCCAGTTCAACGTCGAGCTGAACCTGGCGCCCCGCCCGCTCCGGGGGCGCGTCCTGCGCGAGTGCGAATCCGACGTCACCGGCGTGTTCGACCGGTGCCGGGCGGCGATCGAGGTGCTCGGGGTCCGGCTGGTCGCGGTGGGCATGCTGCCCACCCTGAGCGCCGAGCAGCTGACCCCCGAGCACATCTCGCACAGCCCGCGCTACGAGCTGCTGGCGCGGCGCGTCCGCGCCGCTCGCCACCGCCCGTTCTCGGTGCGCATCGACGACGGGTGCGAGCCCGTGGAGTTCAGCACCGACTCGGTGGCCCCCGACGCCGCCGCCACCAGTCTGCAGCTGCACCTGCGGGTACCGCCGGACCGGTTCGCCGCCTACTACAACGCCGCCCAGACCATCGCCGGCGCCCAGCTGGCGGTGGCCGCGAACGCGCCCTACCTGCTCGGCAACCAGGTCTGGCAGGAGACCCGAATTCCGTTGTTGGAGCAGCTTCTTGACACCCGCCGCCCCAGGGACCTCCGGCGAGGCGCCCCGGCGCGGGTTCGACTCGGCGACCGGTGGATCGACGACCCGGTGGAGCTGTTCGACGAAACCGTCCGGGACTTCCCTCCGCTGTTTCCCACGCTGGAGGCCGAGGACCCCGACGCCGCCGTCGACGCGGGGTGCGTTCCGGGCCTGCGCGAGCTGCGGCTGCACAACGGCACGGTGTGGCGCTGGAACCGTCCCGTCTACGACGTGCAGGCCGGACGCCCGCAGCTGCGCATCGAAAACCGGGTGCTGCCCAGCGGACCGACCGCCGTCGACATGATCGCCAACGCCGCGTACTACTACGGCCTGGTCCGCGCGGTCGCCGATACCGACCCCGCCCCGTGGGAGCAGGTGCCGTTCGCGGTGGCCGAGCGGGATCTGCACCGCGCGGCGCGCGAAGGGCTGGCGGCGCAGTTGAACTGGCGAGGCGCCGACCACCCGGCCGCTCGGCTCACCCGTGAGGTCCTGCTCCCCGCCGCCGCAGCGGGGCTAGACACCTGGGGCGTGGACGCCGAGGACCGCGACCGCTACCTCGGCGTCATCGAAGCGCGGGTGCGACGCCGCCGCACCGGGGCTGCCTGGCAGATCGACACGGTGCGCCGGCTGCAGGAGCGCAGGCTCGATCGCGTCGCGGCACTGCACGAGATGACGCGGCGGTACGTCGAGCACGCGCACACCGGCGCCCCGGTGCACGAATGGCCCGTGCCGTGACCCACCGGTATCGCCCGGTACCGCCCAACAATCGAAGGTGCGGAGATCACGGGTTGGTACCTGTCCGGGCCGTAATCGTACAGCTATCCCGTACAATTACGGTACGAGAAATCCGTACGAGAGGTCAGGATCCCCATGAGCATCAGTGCCAGTGAGGCGCGACAGCGCCTCTTCCCACTCCTCGAACAAGTCAACACCGACCATGAGCCGGTACGCATCACCTCCAGGGCAGGAGATGCGGTGCTGATGTCCGCTGACGACTACGACTCGTGGCAGGAAACGGTCTACCTACTGCGCTCACCCGAGAATGCCCGCCGACTCATGGAGGCCGTCGCCCGCGACAAGGCCGGCCGGCACGCAACCCCACACCTCACCAAGTCGATCGACGAACTTCAGGAGATGGCCGGCGGCGAGGAGTGAGACAGATCAACTTCGACCCCGATGCCTGGGAGGATTTCCTGTTCTGGCTGGCGTCCGACCGCAAGACGGCTCGACGGATCACGAGACTGATCGGAGAGATCCAACGCGATCCGTTCGGGGGGATCGGCAAACCCGAACCGCTCAAGGGCGAACTGTCCGGATACTGGTCTCGGCGTATAGACGACGAACACCGGCTCGTCTACCGAGCGGACGATCACCAAGTCACGATATTGAAGGCCCGGTACCACTACTGACAACGCCGGCCCGGGCTCGGAGCAGTACGGACTCAGGCTGCGCCGAGTTCCGCGTAGACCGCAGCCTCGAAGCCCAGGATCGTCTCGACCATCTTGCCGTCGAAGAACGGCAGGACCTGCGTCGCGATCACGGCGCCGATGCCCGCCCGGCGGTCGATCCAGAAGAAACTGTTGAACAGCCCCGACCAGTCGGCCGAGCCCGCGCTGCGCATGCCGGGCAGGTCGATCAGGTACAGGTGGAACCCCAGGCCCCACCCCTGCGGCACGTCGAGCAGCTCGACCGGGTTGGTCAGCTCGGGGATGGCCGGCTCCATCTTCTTCGGTAGCGGTGCCCCGTCGAGGTGATCCCGCAACGCAAGCTCCACCGTCTCCTCGTTGAGGATGCGCTTGCCGTCGAGCTCGCCGCCGTTGAGCCAGGCACGCACGAAACGCCCGTAATCGGCCACCGTCCCGTAGGACCCGTGACCGGCGGCGTCCCACTCCGGTGTGGCGGGCAGGTCCAGGTCGGTGGGCACCAAGCTGCCGTCGGGCGCGCGAAAGCGGATGGGCAGCAATCGTTCTCGCTGCTCGTCGCTCGGCGCGAACGTGGAGTCCGTCATCCTTAGCGGGCCGTAGACGTGCTCGGCGAGGTAGTCGGCCAGCGTCTGGCCGCTCACCGCCTCGACGACCATGCCGAGCCAGTCGGTGCTGACGCCGTACTCCCATACTGTGCCGGGATCGTGCACCAGCGGCGCGCTGATACTCTTCTTGACGCCCTCCAGGGGGTTGGGGAAGTTCTGCCCGGCGCAGTAGGCGAACAGCTTCTCGTTGAGGAAGTGGTAGCCGCAGCCGGCGGTGTGGTTCATCAGCTGCCGCACGGTTGCCTGCGCGCTGGGCTCGCGCAGGACCGGCTCACCACCCTCGAAGCCGTCGAGCACCTGCAACTCCCCGAACTCGGGCACGATCGACGCGACGGCCACGTCCAGATCGACGCGCCCCTGCTCGACGAGCTGCAGCGCCGCGGTGGTTGCGACGGCCTTGGTCATCGACGCGTTCCGGAACATGGTGTCGGGCTTCGCATCTCCGGCCGCACCCTCGTAGAGGACGCCGTCGCGGCCGACCACTGTGGCGGCTACGCCGTGCAGCGACCCATCGGCGGTCACGGCGTTCAGGAGATCGTCGATTCGTTCAAACCCCATCAGAAGCTCCTTTGCATTCACGGGATACCGGGGCCATCGTCGCATGGACCGACAGGCGTGCCGCGACGTGGTTCAGCGACACATGCGTCGAGGCACGAGGTGGCGCGAACAGTCCCTAGGCGGCCGGGGTCACGTCCCGGCTCGCGTCCGTCGTGTGCGTGGCCGGTGGATGGTGCTCCGGCGCCCAGCCGACATACGTCAGGTAGACACCGACCAGCGCGGCCACGCCGCACGCCGCGATCCACCACGCCCTCGCGCCGATCATGGTGTCAGCCAACGACATGAACGTATCCGGGAAGAAGAGCAGGAACAGCGCGCGCACGACGATCAGCCAGCCCAGCGCCGAGACGACGATCGCCGCGGCACCATGCCAGTGCTGGTGCAGTGCGACGACGACAAGCCCGGCGACGAGTATGAACGCCCCCGACATCCACAGCCATGCTGAGTTCGCCGAGAAATCCGAGAGCAGCGTCTGCATGTCCGACGCCCGCAGCACGGCCGCGAGGTCGACGATCACCAAGAAGGGTCCGAGCACGCGAGCGAACATCCGCGTCCGGTCGTGGACCTGCTGTGAGGTGTTCATTGCGGACCTCCATCCGACGGGCGGCACTGTCGGCCGATCCGAACAAGGCCGTCAGTTCGATCGCAGCACCGGGTTGGAGTTCCGGATAGGGACGGAAGTCACCAGGTTGGCGGGGCTGGTGTCCACAGCCCTGACAGCAATCTCGCGTGCAGCACTGAAAACTGACGGCTCACATCCGCGAGTACCGCGTCAACGCGATGCTGTACAGGCCGTAGGCCGCGAATCCTGTTGCGGCAAGCAGCAGGATCTCATGGCCGAAGTGCGCGCGACCGAGCGCCTCCACCGCCGCATCCAATCCCGTCGCCCGCGTCGGGTCCTGCAGGAACGCCGCGCCGATCACCGACAACCCGGCAGCGAACAACACCACACCCTCGCCGACATGCCCGCACACCCCCAGCACCGTGATCAGCCGTCCACCCGGCACCGTCAGATCGCCGAGGAATTTCCGCGATGCGCCCTTGTACACGAAGTAGCCGCCTACTGCGGCGACCGCCAGGCCCACTGCCACCAGGGCAGTCTTGCCGCTCTCGGACTGCATCAACCGCGCGCTCAGCCCCTCGGCCCGTTCACTGCCCTGCCGGCCGACCCCCAGGGCGAACTGGACAGCCGCGAATGCCAGCGCCAGATACACCACCGCCAGGCCAAAAGCCTTGAGCCGATTGATCAGTGGCGACTCCCGCAGATGGGCGTGGCTGTGCTCACCCGGATGCAGACCCAACACCGTCTCGGCCAGCCGCCACATCGCCAGCGCCACCAGCCCCACCGCGACCACCCACAGCGACAGCACCCCGCCCCGTTGCTCGGCCAGCGTCGCGAGCGCCCCGGTCTGGTCGGCGTCGCCGGTGAACCCGAACGCCATCCGCACGATGATGTAGGCGATGAGCAGATGCAGCAGCCCGCTGACGGGATAACCCGCCCGCGCGAGCCATTCCACGGTGCGACTCTCGGTGGCCCGGTTGACCGCGCCCTTGAAAGTCATGCCCTGAAACTCATGCCCTGGTCACCAGGTCCTGCCGCACATCGGACTCGGCTACCCGACGTACCGACGGCCGAAACGGCACAGCCCAGCATTACACCCCGAACGCCGAGCCCCGCTCACGGTCCAGGTGCGTCTCGGCCTTGTTCTTCAGGAAGAACACGTAGACCACCAGCGACACCGCGATGCACACCGTCACGTAGCCGATGAACAGCGGCACCTGATCCCGTTCCTTGAGCGCCTGGTAGATCAGCGGCGCGGTCCCGCCGAAGATCGAGTTCGCCAGCGCATACCCGACGCCCACCCCGAGCGCGCGCACGTGCGCCGGGAACAGCTCGGACTTCACCAGCGCGTTGATCGACGTGTACCCGGTCAGAATCACGTAACCCACCGCCATCAGCGCGAAAGACAGCAGCGGCGAGTGGGTTTCGGGCAGATAGGTGATCAGCACATAGGTCCACACCAGCCCACCCACGCCGAAGAACACCAGCATCGGCTTGCGTCCGACCTTGTCGCTGATCATCCCACCGACCGGCTGCAGCAGCATCAGGAAGATCAGCCCGATCAGGTTGATCCACGTCGCGGTCATCGCGCCGTCGTAGGTGGTCTTGACGATCGCGGGCGCGTTCACGCTGTAGGTGTAGAACGCGACCGTGCCGCCCATCGTGATCAGGAAGCACAGCAGGAACGGACGCCAGTAGCTGGTCAGCAGTTCCCGCATCGAACCGGCGCCCTGATCCTTGCCGGAGCGGGCCGCCTCGATCACGTCCTCGGACAGCGACTCGTCCATCGTGCGCCGCAGCCAGAACACCACGACCGCGGCCACGCCACCGATGCCAAATGCGATGCGCCAACCGAATTCGCGCATCTGCTCCTGATCGAGGAACGACTGCAGGATCAGCAGCGTGAACTGCGCCAGCACGTGCCCGCCGACCAGCGTCACGTACTGGAACGACGAGAAGAACCCGCGCCGCTCCCGCGTCGCCGCCTCGGACATGTACGTCGCCGACGTGCCGTACTCCCCGCCCGTCGCGAAACCCTGCACCAGCCGCGCCAGCACCAGGATGATCGGCGCCGCGATCCCGATCGAGGCCTGCGACGGCACCAGCGCGATCACCGCCGAGCACAACGCCATCAGCGACACACTGACCGTCAGCGCCGCGCGCCGGCCGCGGCGGTCGGCGAACCGGCCGAAGAACCACGACCCGATCGGGCGCATCACGAACGTGATCGCAAAGATCGCGTACACGTACACCGTCGAGTTCTTCTCGGACTCGGCGAAGAACTGTCCCTCGAAATACGTTGCGAACACGGTGTAGACGTAGACGTCGTACCACTCGACGAGGTTGCCCGACGACCCGCGAATGGTGTTCCAGATCGCCCGCCGGGTCTCGGCGGCACTCGACTTCGGCAGCGGCGTATCAGTCCGTGTGGTCATGCTCGTCCCCCTCGTCAGCGGCACGCGCGCAACCCCGGGTCCGTCGACGCCACGCTCGCGACCTCAGAGCACGCTACCCGTTCGCGGGTTCGCCGAGCCTCAACAGGCCGATGCCTTCGGCGATTTTCGCGGTGATCGCCGGCGATGCCTCCTCGTCGGCCCCGGCGCCCTGTGGTGTCGAACGCTCGAGGAAACGCAGCAGTTCGACCGGGAACGGCAACACCAGCGTGGAGTTCTTCTCCGCCGCCACCTCGACGACGGTCTGCAGCAGCCGCAGTTGCAGAGCCGCGGGCTGCGCCGACATCACCTCGGCCGCCGCCGCCAGCTTCTGCGAGGCCTGCAGCTCGCCGTCGGCGGTGATGATCCGGGCCCGTCGCTCCCGCTCGGCCTCGGCCTGGCGGGCGATCGAGCGCTTCATGGAGTCGGGCAGCACCACGTCCTTGATCTCGACACGGTCGATGTGAATGCCCCAGCCCAGTGCGGGGCTGTCGATCATCAGCTCCAGGCCCTGGTTGAGGTGCTCCCGGTTGGACAGCAGGTCATCGAGGTTGCTCTTGCCGATGATCGACCGCAGCGACGTCTGCGCGACCTGCCCGACAGCCGACCTGTAGTCCTGCACATCGACCGCCGCGCGCACCGGGTCGGCCACCTGGAAGTAGATGACGGCGTCCACCCGCACGGTCACGTTGTCGCGGGTGATGCCGTCCTGGGCGGGCACCGGCATCGTGATGATCTGGACGTTCACCTTCTGCAGCCGGTCGGCGACCGGCACCAGCACGGTCAGCCCGGGAGCGCGCACCCGGGGCTGCACCTGCCCGAACCGGTACACCACGCCCCGCTCGAACTGCTGGATCACGCGCACGTTGGCCCCGACGAGCCAGAGCAGTATCAGGGTGACCGCACCGGCCACCGCGGCCATGGTGATCATGGCGTCTCCATCCCGCCCGACGCGGCGACGGCGCACGGAACGGCGGACCTCGCCGTCCACGCGTCGAGGTCCGGGGGCAATCCGACCGATCTCCGGCCCAGCGGGCCCGAGTCCATTCCTCGATTCTGGCACGCCCACCGCTCCGCGGAAACACTCTCGCCGATCAAGAACGCTTTGACCGGAACAGATTTCACAGCCGCTCCACAGCCGTGCTGCTCACCGGCGGCGTCACCGGCCCGGGCAGCCTTTCCGACGACGGCTTGTCGCGGAGACCACCGAAAGCGGTCACCGTACACCTGCCTCGGCCATAGGCTGGCGCCATGCACGACCGCCGTCGGGCACAGAGAATCGCCGCCGCCAAGTTGGCCGGCTGCTGTCTGGTCGCGGGCCTGCTGCTGGCCGCGATGATGTTCCCGTTCGTCGGGGGCGCCGGCACCGCGATCATGCGCGTCTCCGACTCGGCCACCGAGGAATCCGCGGACCTGTTCAAAGGTGAGGCGCCGATCGTGTCCACCATGGTGGACGCTGCGGGAAACCCCATCGCGTGGCTCTACGAGCAGCGCCGCTGGGTGGTGCCCAGCGATCGGATCGCCGGCACGATGAAGCTGGCCATCATCTCGATCGAGGACAAACGGTTCGCCGAGCACAACGGCGTCGACTGGCAGGGCACGCTCACCGGCCTCACCGGTTACCTGCGCGGCGACAAGAGCACCCGGGGCGGGTCGACGCTGGAGCAGCAGTACGTCAAGAACTTCAACCTGCTGGTGAAGGCCCGAACCGACGCGGATCGGCGCGCCGCGGTCGCGATTACGCCGGCACGCAAACTGCGCGAGATACGCGCCGCCCTTGCCTTGGACAAACTGTTGCCCAAGACCGAACTGCTGTCCCGCTACCTGAACCTGGTGTCGTTCGGCAACGGCGCCTTCGGCGTGCAGGACGCCGCGCGTACCTACTTCGGCATCGACGCCGCCGACCTGAACTGGGAGCAGGCCGCCCTGCTGGCCGGGATGGTGCAGTCCACCAGCCTGCTCGATCCCTACACCAACCCGGACGGCGCGCTGTCGCGGCGCAACGTCGTGCTCGACACGATGATCGAGAACCTGCCGGAGCACGCCGACGCACTACGCGCTGCGAAGAACCGGCCGCTCGGGGTGCTGCCCCGGCCCGCCCCGCTGCCACAGGGCTGCATCGCCGCCGGCGACCGCGGGTTCTTCTGCGAGTACGCGATGCGCTACCTGGCGCGCGCCGGCCTGACTATGGAGGACGTGGCCCGCAACGGCTACCTGATCCGCACCACGCTGGACCCGAAGGTCCAGGCCAGCGTCAAGACGGCCATCGACAAGTACGCCGAACCCACCACCCCTGGGGTGGCCAGCGTGATGAGCGTGATCCTGCCGGGCAAAGAGTCCCACCGGGTGGTGGCGATGGCCGACAACCGCAGCTACGGACTGGATCTCAGCGCCGGGGAGACGGTGCAGCCGCAGCCGTTCTCGCTCGGCGGTGACGGCGCCGGCTCGGTGTTCAAGATCTTCACCACCGCGGCCGCGCTGGAAATGGGCCTGGGCATCAGCGCCCAGCTGGACGTGCCCCAGACGTTCCGCGCCACCGGCCTTGGCGACACCACCGATCCGGGCTGCCCGCGAAAGACGTGGTGCGTGAAGAACGTCTCCGGGTACTCGGGCCAGCTCAGCGTCACCGATGCACTGGCGAAATCGCCCAATACCGCGTTCGCCAAGCTGATTTCGCAGATCGGGGTGCCCCGCGCGGTGGACATGGCCGTCCGGCTCGGGCTGCGGTCCTACGCCGAACCGGGCACCGCCCGCGTCTACGATCCCGACAGCAACGAGAGCATCGCCGACTTCATCAAGCGGCAGAACCTCGGATCGTTCACCCTGGGTCCGTTCGAGCTCAACGCGCTGGAGTTGACGAACGTCGCGGCGACGTTGGCGTCGGGCGGCGTGTGGTGCCCGCCCAGCCCGATCGACAAGGTCTTCGACCGCTACGGCAAAGAGGTGGCCTTAGCCCGGATTTTTCGTCGAGGGTGATGGCAGTCGTGCGTTGAGATGCGATTGCGTCGCGAATCCGGTTGTGTGGTTCTGGGTATGGCGGGGTGGTCCCGTGTCGCCGGGTGGTGCGGGCTTTCCCAGTG
>NZ_JBTBFV010000084.1:0-16610 GCF_054786995.1 Mycobacterium sp. ZZG | reverse complement strand
TACCCGAAAGTGGTTGCCAAGATCGTCGACGACCTCGATGTGCTGCTGGAGTTCTACAAGTACCCGGCCGAGCACTGGATTCACCTGCGTACCACGAATCCGATCGAATCCACCTTCGCCACAGTGCGTTTGAGGACGAAGGTCACCAAGGGGCCGGGATCACGGGCCGCTGGATTGGCGATGGCCTATAAGCTGATCGACACAGCCCAAGCCCGTTGGCGTGCCGTCAACGCCCCGCATCTGGTCGCCCTGGTACGCGCGGGAGCGGTCTTCCACAAAGGCAAACTGCTCGAACGGCCCACCGACATCACCCCGCCGGCACCACCGTCAGACGGCGATCAACACACCGGAACGGAGGTCGCCTGAAACACCCCGATCCACAGGTATTGACAATTCCTCGGCAACGCTCTTCCATCATCAATGTCGGACCCGACCCGTAGTTTCGTGAGGACAGCACTAGCCACTAATCGAAAGCGAATCCGTGATGCACTCCGTTGATCTCTTAGTCGAGTCGACAGATGCAGACCCAGGTCTTCGTCGGTCGAGGTTGATTGTCACGCGTCGCGGTGCTGACGATGGGGTGTATCGGGCGATTGGCTACCTCGATAGGTTGACCGGAGGGGCCGAGCGCCCGACGTATCAATTCACGTACTTGGCTCGCGTGGCGGCTGATCCTACTTTCGTGCCGGTCGTTGGGTTCCGTGACGTCAGCCGTCTTTACCGTTCCGAGAGGCTATTTCCATCGTTCGCCGACCGGGTGATGAGCGCTAAGCGGCCGGACCGTCCTCAATACCTTGAAGCTTTGGATCTCGATGCCGACGCTGATGCCTGGGAGATCCTGACCGCGTCCGGCGGGCATCGCGAAGGCGACCCGATCGAACTTGTCTCTATACCCCGATTCGATCGGACCACAGGCGAAACGTCGGCGCACTTCCTTGCCCACGGCGTCAGGCATCGCAGCGTAGAGGCCAGCCACCGAATAACCGCCCTTCGGGCGGGCCATCGCCTCGGGCTGGAGCGCGACCCCGAGAACCCTGTTAACTCAGCGGCGATCCGGGTTGTTGATCGTGGGATGCACTTGGGGTTTGTGCCCGATCCGCTTCTTGACTACGTCCATTCGGTAATGACCAGCGGCACTTACGATCTGACAGTCGTGCGCGCCAACCCTGCTGTAACTCATCCGCACCTGCGGCTACTGCTGCGCTTGGGCGGACATTGCAGTTCTTTTGTGTTCGACAGCCCAGACTGGAATGCGGTCTAACTTCACACCCGTTCCACCTTGATAGTTCGAACGGCAAATGCACAGGTACTCGCCGAAAGGTTGCACGATCTGCTTGTCGTGACGGTCACTGGGGCCGCCGACCGGATCCCAGACGATCACCGAGTTGAGGGTCACCGGGTTGGTGCTGCTGTATCCCGGCCCGGCGAGCACGCCGCCGACGAGGATCGGCGCCCCGATCTCCCGCGCGGCGATCGTGATCCGTTCGACGGCGTCGGGATTGGCCAACGGGTCGACGTCTGAAGAGTTCTCCGGCCACACGACGATCTGCGGTTGCGCAGCACGCCCGGCGCGCACCTCGTCTGCGAGCCGCAGGGTTTCCTGAACGTGGTTGTCCAACACGGCGCGACGCTGGGCATTGAAGTCCAGGCCGAGTCGCGGCACATTGCCCTGCACCGCGGCCACGGTGACGACCGGGTCGTTGGACTCATCGGTCGACGGCTGCCGGACCTGCGGCCAGACCACGGTGGTAGCCAATAGCACCACGCCGATGCACGCACCGGGCAGCACCATCGCGGGAGGGCCCGCGTGGCCGGCACCGGCGGCGTCACGGCGTCACGGCGCATGACCTCGCTCGCCAGGGCGGCCATGCTGACGCCCAGGAGCACGACCGCAAATGACACCAGCGGCACCCCGCCGATTTGGGCGATCGGCAGCAACGGGCCGTCGGTCTGGCCAAACCCTACTGCGCCCCAAGGGAATCCGCCGAACGGAACATTGGATTTGGCCCATTCCTGCACGGCCCACACGGCCGCGACCCAGATCGGCCAGCCCGGCAGTCGGCGCACCAGCACTGCCCCCGCGCCGAACAGCGCGGGAAATACCGACTCCATGCCCGCCAGCGCCAGCCATGGGCCGACGCCGACGAAGCTGCTCGTCCAGGGCAGCAGCGCAACGTAGAACGCGAGGCCGAACAGAAGTCCATATCCGAGCCCGCCGATCTGCGTCGTCGACTCGTGGGTCAGTACCCAGGCCAGCAGTGCGAACGCGACGATCGCGGTGTACCACCACCCGAACGGCGGAAAGCTGACGCACAACAGCAGGCCCGCAGCGATCGCGCCGGCCATCCGGGGCAGTCGGCGCAGCACCGCAGCACCTAGACCTGCACCCCGAGGTCTGCTCAACGGCGGGGCGGGGCCCCATCGGAATTGGCGGACCCGTCGGTGAGCGCCGCCATCGCGTCGGTGTCCTCGTCGGGTTGCCCCGCCCCGCGCCTCCCGGTCAGCCTGGCCAAGGGGCCGGTCACGGGTTCATTGCCGCGACGGCCGCACGAACCTGCTCGACGTCACGGAACACCGTGGGCGTGGTGACCCGGCGGACGGTGCCGTCGGTGCCAACGAAGTAGCTCAGCGGCAGGACCGGGGGAGCGCCTAGGACCTGCCCGACGGCGTCGGCGTTGCCGAAGGACGGGTAGTGCACACCCAGATCAGCCAAAAGGCTCAGCGCCACGGTGTCGGTGTCCTGCACGTTCATCCCGACCACCCGCACCGCGCCCGGCTGCCCGGCGTAGGCGTCCAGCACCGGAATCTCTTCCCGACACGGGGCGCACCATGACGCCCACAGGTTGATCAGGGTCTGCTCACCGGCGAGCGCCGCGCCGACGTCGAACATGGTCCGCGCCCCCAGGCACGACGCCAGCGCACCAGCCAAATCACCCTTGGGCGGCGCCCCCTCACGTAGTGTCGGGCACGGCGCCAAGGCCGCACGCGCGGTGAGTCGCGCCAGTTCGCCGGTATCGGCGTCGCCAACGGCGGCAGCGGGAAGGGTAAGCCCGGGGCCGGAGGTATTAGTACCGTCGACCTGGGGCGTACGCGGCCAGATCGCCACCGCCATCGCGGCTATTACCACCAGCGCGAACACCGTCCACCGCAGCCGAGCCCGCACTTGGCACCTCCCCTGTTGCCGAGTTGACACCGGCTGGGTCCTGGGCGCTACCGACGGCACCCTTCCTACTAGGGGCCATAGTAGATTGTTCGAGCCTGCCACCGTTGATGAGCCGCCAACGTTCCGGGAGGGGGCCGATGACCCTGGCATTACATCGATCCGGCACTGAACCGCTCAAGAGGATCGCGTGGCCTCAGGGGCACGCAGCAGGTCAGGCATTCTCTCCCATGCCCATCCCAGGAGGCGCCGGCCGCAGCACCTGCCGGTCGCCGTCTTCGGATGCGTTGGAGGTTGCGCCGACCCGCACCAATCAACGAACTTTTTTGCTTTCACCGTCGTTTGGCGATGAGTGCGAAGATTGCGCTATCATCGTCTTATGGCGATGACAACCGACGATTGCGGCTCGGCACGGCCGTCCCCCAATCTGTCTCCAGCGGCGGCGCTGTTTCACGGTTTGGCGGATCCGACTCGACTGGCGATCCTGCAGCGGTTGGCTGACGGTGAAGCCCGGGTGGTGGATCTGACGGGACTGCTCTCTATGGCGCAGTCCACAGTGTCGGCGCATCTGGCGTGCCTTCGTGATTGCGGGCTCGTAGTCGGGCGGCCCGAGGGCCGGCAGATGTTCTACTCCCTGACCCGCCCCGAACTGCTCGATTTGTTGGCCTCAGCCGAGACACTTCTGGCCGCCACCGGCAACGCCGTCGCGCTGTGCCCCAACTACGGCACCCGCTCCCGCACAGGCGCAACGATCGATGCGGAGGAGATCGGCCGATGAGCGACGCCTGCGGCTGCGGCAATGACGAACCCCGCGGCGCCGACGAGGAGGAGCGTGAGCCCGAGCGGCTCTGGCAGATCAAGGAACTGCAGTTCGCCGCCATTTCAGGGGTGTTCCTGCTGGCAGCGGTGATCGCCGGGTTCCTCGACGCCGCGGGGCCGGTCGTCCTCACGCTGGAGGCGGTGGCGCTGCTGGCCGGCGCCTATACCTTCGTTCCGTCCACCCTCAAACGGCTGGCCAAGGGCAAAATCGGCGTTGGCACGCTGATGACCATCGCCGCCGTGGGCGCGGTGATCCTCGGCGAGGTGGGTGAGGCCGCCATGCTGGCCTTCCTGTTCTCCATCAGCGAGGGCCTAGAGGAGTACTCGCTGGCGCGCACTCGACGCGGACTGCGCGCGCTGTTGTCGCTGGTGCCCGACGAAGCGACCGTGCTGCGTGACGGCGGCGAAAAGACCGTCGCGCCAGCGGTATTGCGGATCGGCGACCGGATGCTCGTCAAGCCCGGTGAGCGCGTCGCAACCGACGGCATCATCGGCCAAGGCCGCACCGCCCTTGATGTCTCAGCCATCACCGGTGAGTCGGTTCCCGTGGAGGCCGGGCCCGGTGATGAGGTGTTCGCCGGGTCGATCAACGGCACCGGGGTACTCGAGGTGGAGGTCACCACCACCGCCGCCGACAACTCGCTGGCCCGCATCGTGCGCATCGTGGAGGCCGAACAGTCCCGCAAGGGCGCCTCCCAACGCCTCGCTGACCGCATCGCCAAACCCCTCGTTCCCGGGGTCATGATCGTCGCGGCACTGATCGCGGTGATCGGCAGCCTGCTCGGTGACCCGGCCACCTGGATCGAACGTGCACTGGTGGTGCTGGTCGCCGCGTCACCATGCGCGCTGGCGATCTCAGTGCCCGTCACCGTGGTGGCCGCCATCGGCGCCGCCAGCAAGCTCGGAGCGCTGGTCAAGGGCGGCGCCGCACTCGAAGGGCTGGGCAAGATACGCGGCGTTGCCCTGGACAAAACCGGCACACTCACCGCGAACCGGCCCGCAGTCATCGACGTGGCCACCACCAACGGCGCCACCCGCGAAGAGGTGCTGGATCTAGCTGCGTCCCTGGAAGCGCGCAGCGAGCACCCGCTGGCCGCGGCGATCCTCGCCGCCGTCGACGACGTCACCCCAGCCACCGACGTGGAGGCCGTCACCGGTGCCGGGCTCAACGGACGTCGCGACGGGCGCACCATCCGCCTCGGCCGGCCCGGCTGGCTCGACCCGGGCCCGCTCGCCGATGGGGTGGCGCGCATGCAGCACGCCGGGGCCACCGCCGTCCTCGTCGAAGACAACGGCCAGGTAATCGGCGCCATCGCCGTGCGCGACGAGCTGCGACCCGAGGCCGCCGAGGTGGTCGCCCAACTGCGCCGCGACGGGCTATCACGTGGCAATGCTCACCGGCGACAACCAGGCCACCGCAGCCGCATTGGCCCGCGACGTCGGGATCGAGGCCGTGCACGCCGAGCTGCGCCCCGAGGACAAAGCGCGACTGATCGAACAGCTACGTGCCCAGCGCCCCACGGCGATGGTCGGCGACGGCGTCAACGACGCTCCAGCGCTGGCCACCGCCGACCTGGGTATCGCAATGGGCGCGATGGGCACCGACGTGGCCATCGAAACCGCCGACGTGGCGTTGATGGGCGAAGACCTGCGCCACCTGCCTCAGACGTTCACCCACGCGCGGCGGGCGCGGCGGATCATGCTGCAAAACGTCGGCCTGTCCCTGGGCCTAATCCTCGCGTTGGTGCCGCTGGCACTGTTCGGCATCCTCGGACTGGCCGCCGTCGTGCTGGTCCACGAACTCGCCGAAATCGTCGTTATCGCCAACGGTGTGCGCGCCGGGCGCACCAAACCTCTGGCCATCACGCCGATAGAACGGCCAGCCAGCCACAACCGCGCGGCGGCGGTCGGCGCACCGTCGTGACCGCCGGTAACCCCAGCTCGGAGGCCAGGGTGACTCGGGCGCGGATCACCCTGGCCGCCACGGCGGTCATCATCGCGGGACTGGACCTGGGCTTGAAGGCGTGGGCCGGCCGCGCGCTGAACGACGGCAGCTCAACAGATCTGGGGCTGCTACACCTGCGGCTGGCCTTCAACCCCGGGGTGGCATTCAGCCTCGGCGACACCCTGCCCCCAGCGGTCCTGCTCGCCGTCACCGGCGTGATCGTGGTCGCACTCGCGGTGTTCGCCTACCGCTTCACGCGCACCGCCGCGCTGCCCGTCGTGCTAGCACTAGCCGCCCTGCTGGGTGGCGCGCTGGCCAACCTGATAGACCGCGCCGCCGACGGGCTGGTCACCGACTACCTGCACACGGGCTGGTTCCCCACCTTCAACCTCGCCGACGTCTTCGTCGTCACAGGCGCCGCCGCACTCGCTCTGGCTAGTTGGCGCGCCAGCCACACCGCAGACACGGGGGCAGCCACATGATCCTTACGTCGATTCTGCCCGCGATCGGCCTGTTCATCGTCACCAACATCGACGACATCATCGTGCTCTCGCTGTTCTTCGCCCGCGGCGCAGGGCAACGCGGGACAACGGCCCGGATCACCGCAGGCCAGTACCTGGGATTTGCGGGGATCCTGGGCGCGGCCGTGCTCGTAACGCTGGGTGCGGGAGCATTTCTTCCCCCGCAGATCATTCCGTACTTCGGACTCATACCCCTGGCCCTGGGACTGTGGGCGGCATGGAAGGCCTGGCGTGGAAACGACGATGACGATGACGACGACGATGGAAGGGTCGCGGGCAAGAACGTCGGCGTCTGGACCGTCGCGGCAGTCACCTTCGCCAACGGCGGGGACAACATCGGCGTCTACGTCCCCGTCTTCCTCAGCGTGGGACCCGCGGCCGTGGTGGCCTACTGCGTCGTCTTCCTCGTGCTCGTCGCGGTCCTCGTCATTATCGCCAAATTCGTCGCCACCCGCCGGCCGATCGCCGAAGTCCTCGAAC
The DNA here is from genome assembly GCF_054786995.1 of Mycobacterium sp. ZZG. Taxonomy (NCBI): domain Bacteria; kingdom Bacillati; phylum Actinomycetota; class Actinomycetes; order Mycobacteriales; family Mycobacteriaceae; genus Mycobacterium; species Mycobacterium sp. ZZG. Next base: position 9,685 of record NZ_JBTBFV010000084.1, on the reverse strand, counting down.
GCTGGGAACACGTACTGTTCCCGATTGTATTGATCGCCCTCGGCATCTTCATCCTGGTCAGCGGCCTGGCCTTCTCAGAGTGAGGCAGGCCCCGCCCGCGCACCACATCAACGCCAGAACGCTTGTTGTGAAGGAGGTTTCATGCGTAGCGTCAGGCAAATAGTGGCCGTCGCGGCAGCCCTTGTCATCGCGGCAGCCCAAGTCACCGGCTGCACCACCGGCGACGATGCCGTCTCCCAAGGCGGTACCTTCGACTTCGTTTCGCCCGGGGGCAAGACCGCGATCTTCTACGACCCTCCTTCGAGTCGGGGCACGATCGGTGATCTCAGCGGCCCCGACTTGTTCACCGACGACCCGATCCGGCTCTCGGATTACACCGGGAAGGTGGTCCTGATCAACGTGTGGGGCTCCTGGTGTGCGCCATGCCGCACCGAAACTCCGGAACTGGAGACGGTCTACGCCGAATACCGCGACCGCGGTGTGCAGTTCCTCGGTATCGACGTCCGCGACAACAGAGACACTGCACGCGATTTCGTCACCGACCGAAACGTCGAGTATCCCTCGATCTTCGACCCAGCGATGCGCAGCCTCATCACCCTGGGACGCACCTACCCGACCAGCGTGGTGCCCACCACGATGGTCCTCGACCGCCAACACCGGGTCGCCGCGGTGTACCTCATGGCACTACTGGCCGAGGACCTGCGGCCACTACTTAGATCGGCTGACCACCGAGCGCTAAGCTAACACCTCGCTCAAGACGACTCGAAGTGTGACCTCGCTGCTGAAGCGTGCAGCGTGCAGCGACGTGACTAGCCAGCGTGCGGGGGGTTTGGCATACCGAGAGCGGTTCGTCTCGTCTCTAGTGGTCCGTCTGCGTTTTGATCTGGTGGGCTTGCTTTGGTTCAGTTGGTTGGTCCCATCATGCCGGGACCCATCATTCCGTGACCCATGCCGGGTCCCATCATCCCGCCGTCCATCATTCCGCTCATCATCGCCGGCATTCCTTCGACGACGAATCCGGTGACTTCGCGGGCGTGTTCGCGAATGGCGTTGGTCAGTTCTGGGTCGCTGGAGGTTTCGACGACGACCACGCCGCTGGGTGTGAGCGTGATCTGACGTTGATAATCGGCAGCGCGGCGGAACAGGGTGGGCAGGCTTGAGCTCATGCAGGTGACTTCACTGCCTTGATCGAGGTGGGTGTACATCGATGAGACGTGCGCCTGCAGTTCGGCGACGAGGTCGGCGGAGTCAGATTCGGTGGTGGTGCGCACTCCGCCGGGAATCTCTTCGACGCTGCGTCGAAGTTCCGTATGCCGCATGAACATGTTCATGTAGGCGCGCATGTCCATACCCGTCGCGCCACCCATCCCGGGTTGAGCACGGCTGACCGGTATGTCGATTATGTTGCGCAAGACATACCCCAAGCCGAAGATGACCCCACCGGTGGCGAGCATTCTCAGCGCCGCTCGTCTGCTCATTCCGTTCATTTCCGATGATCCTGCTCGTGCTCGACATGTGCCGTGGGCATCGCGTTGTCGGCGAACGCGTGTGCAAGCCTTCCGTCGTGGGCTTTCGCCGGTTCGTGCCCGACGATGGCCGGTTCGACGGGACACTTTGGATTGCGCCTGCCGCAGCGTGAATCGGTTCTTGTGCGCTACGGCCGAGGTGTGGTCGGTGTGGTTGTCGGCGGCTGCCACTGGCCGGGACCCCAGGGGCCGGAAGGCCCCATGCTTCCCGGTGGCCACGAGCCCTGCGGCCCCATCATGCCGGGCCCCATCATGCCGGGCGTTCCTTGACAATGCCCCCAATTACCGCCGAAACCTTCGGTGGCCCTGCCGATGAAGAACCCGGAAAAGAACACCACCGCAACGGTGAACACGGCAGCGGCGACAATGCCACTCCACGCCAAGGCGTGGTTCACCCCTCTGCGCTGTCCGGCCACGGCGATTCGTTCGTTCCTTGATTCTGGTGTATCGGTCATGCTCCCAATCTCCTTCGCTGCATCCAATTCCTGAGGTCCTCGGTCGACCGCGACCGCGCTATCGGCCGACCGTGAACTAGGAACTTTGAGTCATCGTGATTCCTGGTGTTCGCGCAGCAGCGTCATTCGCCGCCGAAACTCGTCCTCGTCGATATCGCCGCGCGCAAACCGTTGTGCCAGAGCATCTTCGGGCCGCGACGAGGCTGCTGAATTTACGCGGCTGCGCTGTGCATCGCTACCGGCGAGATACCGGACGGCCAGCACGACCGCGGTGATCAGCACGGCCGACAACATCACCATCACCGCGCCCATCAGGATCCAACCGCCCCACATGTAGCCGTCTGTGCCATACATCATGGTTTTGAACCTCTTTCATCTGGTTGGCCGGAAATGTCTCACCTGACACCACGATGTAGCGAGGGGATGTCCCGACGGTAGGGCCGAAGTGCCTCAACGTGCCCGCAAGCTGTACCGAACCAGTGAAGTGCCTGTCTCCGTAAAACGGTATGGCCCGGAGATCATTTCCCTACCACTTCCTGGCTTGATCCCGCAGTCTTCGATACCCGGGCGGGTATATCAAGGGCACACGCGGGCCGCTGGATCAACTAAGGCTAGTTCGGTCTCGATGAGTGTGCGCAGGACTTCCTCGGGCGTCCAGCGTTGGGTCTTGGCGGTGATCAGGACCTCTGGTGCGGTGCGCCGCACGGCGGCCAGTTTCAACCGCCGCAACCCGGCATCGAGATCGGCGGCCAGAGGTGGAACTGATAGTGGGGCAACGGGTTCGGTGACGATGACCGGTGGGGGTTTGGTCACGGGATCACCTCGCCGTCGGCGGCGGCCGGTGTGATCTTGTAGGCGTCCAGGGATCGGGTCGGGGCGACGGGCAGGTCCAGGATCAACGCGTCCCCAGCGGGGCGGGGCTGCGGTGTTCCGGTGCCGGCGGCCAGGATCGAGCGCACGTCGGCGGCCCGGAACCGGCGAAACGCGACCGCCCGGTGCAGTGCGGCGACCAGGGCGTCGGTGCCGTGGGCCGCGCCCAGAGCCAGCAGGACTTCGAGCTCGGAGGCCAGTCGGGTGTTGCCGATCGCCGCGGCGCCGACGAGGAACGCCTGCGCATCATCACCGAGGTCGCAGAACTGCTTCTCCACGGTGGTCTTCGGGCGGGGTCCGCGACTGGGTGCCGGCCGGGGTCCGTCGTAGTGCTCGTCGAGAATGGAGGTGGCGCCGGGTGCGACGAGTTCGTGTTCGGCCACGATCACCCCGGTGGCGGGTTCCAGCAGACAGATCGCGCCGTGGTCGACGACCACGGCGACCGTGGATCCGATCAACCGCATCGGCACCGAGTAGCGGGCCGACCCGTACCGGACACACGACAGTCGATCGACCTTGCGCAGTACCGAGGGCACCCCGATCTGCATGCGTAGCGATGGGAGTGGTTGCAACAGTTCGCGTTCGATGATCAGCCGATCGTTCGGGATGGCGCAGATCTCCGAATGGGTCGCGGCGTTCACTTCGGCGCACCACGCTTCGGCGGCGGCGTTCGCGTCACGCAGAGTGACGGGCTTGCCGGTGACGGCGGCCTCGGTCAACAGGGGCACGGCCAGATCGTCCTGGGCGTAACCGCACAGGTTCTCCACGATGCCCTTCGATCGTGGGTCGCTGGCGTGACAGAAATCGGGGGCGAAGCCGTAGTGGCCGGCCAGCCGGACGTAGTCCGGAGTGGGCACGACGACGTTGGCGACCACGCCGCCTTTGAGGCAGGCCATCCGGTCGGCGAGCACCTTTGCGGGCACGCCGCCGGCGGCGGTGAACGTCTCGGCAATCAATGCGAGCGTGGTCGAGGCACGCTCGTTGGTGGCGAACCGCACAAAGCGCCACCTCGAGAACGCGAGCACCGCGCAGAACAGGAACAACCCCGGAGCGGCCTGGGCCCAGTCGATGACCAGATAGTCACCCGGCTCCCATACCGCCGGGCGTCGGCCGCGGTGATTCTCACTGCGCCACAACGTCTTCGCCTCAGCGACGAGGCGGCGAAAGTTCCGGTCCGAACCCGTGTAGCCCGCCGCGCGGGCCTTCGGCAACACCCGCTTGGCCGAGATGCGACCGTGGGACTTCTCGACCCGTTCGGCGACAAGGTCGGCCACCGCATCGTAGTTGTGTGCCCGTTGGGCCGGCGGTGACGCCGCGACACCGGCCTGATCTGCGTGAAACTTCTCCACGACCTTCTTCACGGTGCGGTGGGTGGTGCCGCACTCCGCGGCGGCGGCTCGGTAGGACCCGAGCTGTTGGTAGGCGGAAATGATGTCCATTCGGTCCTTCGCAGATTTCAATGGAACTCCCCGGTGGTGATGGCGATTGGTTGGCGCCTTCACCGTCACCATCGGGGCCCGCAGTTCCTGATCGACACGACGAACACGGGGTGGATACTCTTACTTGGCCAAAAACGGATACCTCGACTTGGCCACCAGTGGGTACTTTTTCATGGCCACGGACATTTTTGGACAACCGTGTGGTTTTAGGATTCGCTATCTGGATGGCGAAAATGTGCCCGCTATCTCGGTGGCAGCGCATCACGGGCGCAGGCCGCAAGGTCGGAATATGTCACGGAGTTTGGCAACCTACAGGTGTCGACGAAATCCATTGACGCGGCAGCGGTGTGCGACCCCGGCGGTCGTGCCCGACACCCTGGGTGTGGATCACGGCACCCCTGTGCACGACACGAACTCGAGAACAAGGATGGTTTCAATGGATCAGCATTCTGCCCCGGTTGGAACCGACGACGTGTACGCGGCTCTGCCAAGGGCGTTGGAACTGGCGACCGAATACCTCCAGGGTCTGCCACACCGGCCGGTCGACGCGAAGACGAGCTATGACCAGGTCGTCGACGCACTGAGCGGCCCGCTGCCCGACCAAGGTACGAATGCGGTCGCGGTAGTCGAGCGGTTGGCCGCCACTCTCGGTCCGGCAACCATTGCGTGCGCCGGCCCTCGCTACTTCGGCCTCGTCGTCGGAGGAACGCTACCCGCGGCGCTGGCTGCCGACTGGCTGGTTTCGACCTGGGACCAGACCGCGTACAGCCGGATGTCGTCGCCGGCCGGCGCTGCGATCGATGCCGTCACCGAGCAGTGGGTTCTCGACGCTCTCGGGCTGCCCCCGCGCGCGGCCGTCGGGTTCGTCACCGGAGCCACGGCGGGAAACGTCGTCGGGTTGCTTTCCGCACGGCACGTTCTCTTAGCGCGGCAAGGCTGGGACGTCGAGGCCGATGGGCTCGCCCAGGCGCCCCGTGTTCGCGTACTCGTGGGCGACGAGGTCCATCCCTCCGTACTGCAGGCGTTGCAGATGATCGGTCTTGGATCGCGCCGCGTCGAGCGCGTAGCAGTCGACGCACAAGGAGCGATGAGAGCCGACGCGCTCGCCGACGCGCTCGCCGCCGACTCCGGCCCCGCCATCGTGTGCGCACAAGTCGGCAACGTGAACTCCGGAGCATGCGACCCAATGTCAGAGATCGTCGCGGCGACCCACGAGCACGGCGGCTGGGTTCACGTCGACGGCGCATTCGGACTATGGGCTAGCGCATCGCCGCGACTGTCGGCACACGTCCGAGGTGTCGAGCTGGCCGATTCCTGGTCGACCGACGCACACAAGTGGCTCAACGTCCCCTACGACTGCGGCCTGGCCATAGTCGCCGATCCCCAAGCTGCCCGCTCCGCACTAGGCGCCAACACCAGCTATCTGCCCACAAGTGCCGAGCGCGAACCCGGCGTCCTGGTGCCCGAGATGTCCCGGCGTGCACGCGCGGTACCCGTCTACGCAGCATTCGCGTCGCTAGGCAGGCAGGGGTTGCGACAACTGATCGAACGCTGCTGCGAGCATGCCCGCCGCCTGGCCGAGACGATGCAAGCCTCCGACGGCTTTTCCGTATGCAACGACGTGGTGCTCAACCAGGTCCTGATCCGTGCCGACGACAGCGACGAGCGCACCTGGCATGTAGCTGAACACGTGCGACGCAGCGGAGAGGCGTGGGTCGCGGGAACCGAATGGCACGGTCGAGCGGCGATACGCGTGTCCTTCTCCAACTGGGCGACTGCAGACGACGACGTCGACCGTCTTGTTGAAGCCCTGCGGCAATCGCTGGCGGCGGCGCGTAAGGCTCAGCAGGAGTAAGGCCAAGGCTGCGGCCTAGCCGCGCCGTATGGCTGACGTGGCCAGATCCGCCATGTGGATGGCAAAACTCCTCCGCCATCTCTTTGGCAAAGCAAGAGTAACGGCAGGTCACACGACCGGCGTATGTCACGCAGTTTGGCAACCCACATGTTCTTGTAGGTTCGCATTTGCGTGGCGGATTCTCATGTGAGATGGCGGCTTGTGGCGGATCCGCCGGCTGGATGAGAATAAGTAAGACTATTGGTGGAATTGCTTTGCGGCTTCGAGGGCTCAGCTCTTGCAGTTCACTTAGTCGAGCGCGCAAGCTGATTGCACGCCGTTGTGGCGGAGTTGTCAGATGTCAGCACCGGATTATCGAGGCTCCGAAGCTACGGTCGCTGGGCGGCCGTGGGTGAGTGGATCGCTGTCACAGGCGTGGAATTGCGCCGGTGGGACGGAGGTACATGTGTCCACGGCGACCATCACTTTTCGGTCGTCTAATGGTGAAGTTCAGCGTTCGTCGGTGGCTGGCGTGTCAAAGGCGGAGTTCTGGACTGCGCGGCCGTGGCGGACTTTTCGATGGTATGAGGGGCAGCGCCACTATCCCGGTAGTGACGATCGCCGAAGGGCGCGTTAAGGCAGCCTTCGCACCCGCGTTGCAGTCCGGCGCACCGCGCAATATATGTGCGCGTCGGACACGGCGGCGGTGGGCGCCCATATCCTGCTGGGCCGCGGCTGCCAATGCGGCCCACAGCAGCGCGCCGTCACAGTGACGGATTGCGGCCTTATACCGAAGTTGGGTAGCTGGACAGAAGTGCTGGCCAAATGGCGTCGAACCACACGGGCGGCGCAGAAATTCCGGCGGTGCGGCCCAGCGGATGCGGTGCCGCCCGAGCGTTTCGCCGTGGCCGTTGAGATCGACGCGCGGCGCGTCACTCAAGCGCGCAAGCTCGAAGATGACTGATCGACGCGGCGGGCAAGAAAGCCTGAGGTAAGCGGGAGTTGCCTTGCCGCGCTGCATGGTGTCGGCGAGGAGGTCGGGGTGCGATCGCATTCTTCTGCGCGCTGGTAGCACCTGCCGTTGGCCAGAACCGTCGCATGGTCGGCCGGGTGGCGCGGATGGCGCCTGCCGGGCGCGTCCTCGTCATCGCCCCTGTATCGGATGTGCCACGCCGTGCTATTCGGGGACGCGGGGCGGTTCGCTTCGAGTGGCGTGGACACGGGACACCGGATTTCAGGGCTGTTCCGGCCGTCAGCGGATGGACCGGTTGTTTCGCAAGGCCCGGCTGGACAGCGGCTGCCTGGCCTCGTAACCTAACCGTGACCTACGTATCTAATACGTACTTGCCCACTTCGCCGAAGGTTTTCGCTGTTGTGAATTCATCTGTGCTGGCGGTCCTGCCGCGCGCGTTGGGTAGACGGCTCGTCTGCATCTTGGTTGCTTTCGGCGTTGTTGCAGCGCCTTTGGCAACCGATGTCCGCGCTGATCCGGCGGCTGATGCCCTTGCCGAACTGACTGAATTGTCGCGTCTGGCGGAGCAGACCACCGAGCAGATTCACACGGCGCAGATCGACCTTGACGAGAAGCTCGCAGCGCAGCAGGTTGCGGAGAAGGGGGCGGTTTCGGATCGCATGGCCGCGGATGCAGCGGCGGCCGATCTGGTGAGGTATCAGGCTGCTGTCGACAGGTTGGCCGCGGCTGCCTACGTGGGGGGGCGCACGGATACCTTGGCGGCGGCGTTGACGGCGACGTCTCCTCAGGATTTGATCGATCAGCTGGCAGTCCAGAAGACGGTTGCGTCGGAGCTGACTGTGCAGATGGCTGCGTTCCGGTCGGCCAGTGCGCGGGCCGCGGCAACTGCGGAGCGGTCTGCGAAGTCGGCAGCCCAAGCACGGACTGCGGCCGATGAGGCCGCGGCAGTGCGGACCGACCTGGAGGCCAAACAGCGTCGGATGGCGGAGCAGACTGCTGCTGTGCAGGCCCGCTACGACGCTTTGACGCCTGATCAGCGAGCGATTCTGGCTGACCCTGGCCCCGCGCCGCCTCCTTTGCCGTCGACTCCGCCGGTGAGCGATCCGAGCATCGTTGCTATGCCGGGCCCGGCGGGCGGGGCCTCCTTGGGGAACGGTGTTGCGGTGGTCCAGGCGGCGCTGACACGGGTGGGGTCGCCTTATTCGTGGGGAGCCACCGGTCCGGATGCGTTCGACTGCTCTGGGCTGATTAAGTGGGCGTTTCTGCAGAACGGCAAGTCGTTGCCTCGGTCGAGTCAGGCGCTTGCGCAGGGCGGGCAGCCGGTGGCGCTTTCAGACGTTCAGCCCGGCGACATCGTGACCTTCTATGCTGACGTGTCTCACGCGGGGATTTACATCGGCGACGGGTTGATGGTGCACGCGTCGACGTACGGAACGCCGGTGAAAGTGGCGCCGATCTCGTCGGCACCGATTCACAACGTGCGGCGGTACTAGGCCGCCGCCGCGGCGCTGCGTCAATCGTTGAAGAAACGGCTGGTGATTTCCGTCCACTTGCGGATCTCGTCGATGGTGTGAGCGACGTGCAGCGTCGAGTCGGGGATCAGCTCAGCGAGGCGCTCGGCGGTGGAGATGGGATGCAAGGGGTCGGTGTCCCAAGCCAGCACCAAAGTGGGCTGGCGAATGGAGGTCAGCCGATTGGGGTCGGGTAGATCGGAGGAGCCGACTCCGCGCAGCGCGGCGGAGACCACATCGTCGTCGACGCCGGGTTCGAATTTGCCGTGCCGGTAGTTGGCGAAGATCGGCAGTGGGGGAGCTTCGGCCCATTGTTGTCGCCAAGCGGTTGTTCCAATGGAGTCGATGAGGTCGGCGGTGTCGAAGTACCACTGGCGCAGTTGATCGGCCCCTGTTTCCCAGGCGACGGGAGGGATCACCAGTGCCAGCCGCCTGAATCGGCGAGGAGCGTTGAGGGCGGCGTGCAGTGCTGCAGCGGCTCCGAGCGAGGATCCGGCGAAATCGATGGGTTCATCGAGGCCGGCCGCGTCCAGGACGCGCAGGAGATCGTTGGCTGCCTGCTCGAAGCGATAGTCCTCGGGTTCTGGTCGGCCCCGTGATGCGCCGTGTCCGCGTTGGTCGTAGGTGATCAGACGGCGGCCCTCGGCGATAGTGTCGATGTCGAAGATGCCCAGGCCGCGCACGATCTGCCGGCTCATGAGCACGCCGTGCCCATAGCCGACTGGCACCGTGTTGGGTGGGCCGCTGAGCTGGTAGGCGATGGTGGCGCCATCGGTGATGAGAAGGTGGTCATCCGGCATTGCGGCTCCTCAGATGCGTTGGTGCGGTATTCCGTGGGGTTTCGGCCCAGCCGTCTATTCGACAGCGGTGAGGACGTTGACGGTCGCGCCGTTGTCGGTGGAGGTGTAGATGGCGGTATCTGTGGCGATGTAGACCTGACCGTTGCCCGCTGTTGCCCGTCGCTGTGGATGAGGATATGGGCATCATCGAGTTTGGTGACGAGTGGCCGATGGGAACGGCCCCGCTCGGTGTGGTGAGCGGGGCCGTGGTCGTCGTCGTGACGGGGTCGTCGTCGTG
>NZ_JBTBFV010000083.1:0-16739 GCF_054786995.1 Mycobacterium sp. ZZG | reverse complement strand
TCTTCACCTGCGAGGTGCCTTCCCGCTGGAACGATTGAACCCTAGAGAAGTCCAATTATTCCTTGCAGGACAGGCACTTTCGCGTATCTACACCCCATCGAACGCAAACTTCCGCGAAAAATCCGGGCTAGGCTTCCCGCTGGCCGACCCCATCATCGGCGTGCTCATCACCGTGGCGATCTTGGCGGTACTGCGCACTGCCGCACGCGACGTGTTCCGACGCCTACTGGATGCCATCGACCCCGCACTCGTCGCCGCCGCAGAGACCACGCTGGCCGCCGAACCCGGTGTCACCGCTGTGCGCAGCGTCAAAATGCGCTGGATCGGACACCGCATCCACGCCGACGCCGAACTGGACATCGACCCGTCCACCAGCCTCACCAACGCCCATCAGATCGCCCACGACGCCGAACACGCCCTCACCCACGCCATTCCGAAACTATCGAGCGCACTGGTCCACGCCTACCCCGCAAGCCCCACCACCTGAGTCGAGCACCTTCCCGCGAAACACCGGGAGGCGAGTTGTCACTGCGGCTCTGTCTGGATGGCTAGTCGCTGAGACTGGCGGCGAGGTTCTGGACGCGGGTGTTGATGTCGTCGCGGATAATTCGCATGCGTTCGATTCCGTCGATGCCGCGGAGTGAGGGTTCGTCGGTGTCCCATCGCTGGATGGTGGTGCCAGGGTGGTTGCCGAGTTCGGCTTGGGTGCCGACGATGACCACCAGGTCCGCATCGTCGAGCATCTGATCGGTGAGTTGGACGGGCTGGTGGCCGCTGATGTCGACGCCAACTTCGGCCAATGCCTGCGCTGAGAGGTCGTTGACGGCGGTCTTGGCGTGGGTGCCCGCCGAGGCGACGTGAATGGCTGTTCCTGCGATGTGGTGCATGAGTCCTGCTGCCATCACTGATTTTCCGGCGTTGCTGACGCAGACGAACAGGACGGTTGGGGGTGAGTTGGTCACCGGGTGTTCTCCTTCGTTGTGGGCGGTCAGATGATGTGCGGGCTGCGCCGCTCGAGGAGGATGACGTCACGCCAGTGGCCGTGGTGTCGGCCGTGGCGCTCGCGCACGCCGACGACGCGGAATCCGGCCCGGTGGTGAAGGGCGAGAGTGGCGGTGTTCTCGGGAAACACCTGGCTTTGCAGGGTCCAGATTCCGGCGTTCTCGCTGGAGGAGATCAGAGACTGCAGCAGCAGTGTCCCGATACCTTGGCCGCGAGCGTGCTCGGCGACATACACACTGAGCTCTATCACCCCGGCATGCACGCACCGTGATGAGACAGGTGCAGCGGCAGCCCATCCCATGACGTGTCCGTCGGAGTCGGTGGCGACGAAGCGGTGATCCGGGAGGTGTTCGGTGTCGAAGGTTGCCCAGTCCGGAGCATTGAGGTCGAAGGTGGCGTTTGCGGTGTTGATCCCGGCTTGGTAGATCGCCAGGACGGCATCGGCATGGTCGGCGGTCATTGGCGCCACCTGATGTTGACTGCGGATCATCGCGACGGATGCTCGTGCGGTGCGATGGTCACGGGGTGACTGCGACGTTCAGCTGGGCCAACAGTTGGTGGATGCGTTGGTCGATTTGGTCGCGGATTGGGCGCACAGCGTCGAGGCCTTGGCCGGCCGGGTCGGGCAGTTCCCAATTCTCGTAGCGTTTTCCGGGGAAGATCGGGCAGGCGTCCCCGCAGCCCATGGTGATGACAACGTCGGCGGCAGCCACGATTTCGTCGGTCCAGGGTTTGGGGTATTCACTGGTGATGTCGATACCGACCTCGGCCATGGCAGCGATCGCGGCCGGGTTGATCTCGTTTCCGGGTTCAGAACCCCCCGACCAGGCGATCGCGTTGTCGCCGGCGTAATGGGTGAAGTAACCGAGCGCCATCTGCGAGCGGCCGGCGTTGTGTGTGCAGAGGAACAGCACGGTGGGCTTGCCGTCGCTGATCTTGCCTTCGACCCGTGCCAGGGCGTGCAGGCGTTGGCGGGCGAACCGTTCGGCCAGCAGCGGCAGGAAGTTGGGAATGGTGGCGCGACCGGCGAATTGGTCGTAGGACGAGCAGAGGAACCGTTCGATGGTCTCGGTGCCGAATGTGCCATCGAACTCGCCGTGCAGCCGGGTCGCCGCGGTCTTCAAGGCGAGCTGTTGGTCGATCGAGAGGTCGTCGCGCAGTTGGTGAGTGACGGGGCTGTCAGTCATGGTGTGGGTTCCGTTCTCGTCGTCGAGCCGGTGGGCAGGTGTTGGGGGGTGTGGTGGTGGAATCGTTTGCGTAGCGCCAGCGAGACATAGACCAGGGCGACCAGGACCGGGACTTCGATCAGCGGGCCCACGACGCCGGCCAGGGCTTGGCCGGAGGTGGCGCCGTAGGTGGCGATCGCCACGGCGATCGCAAGTTCGAAGTTGTTGCCGGCGGCGGTGAACGCCAGGGTGGTGGTGCGCTCGTAGCCGAGATCCAAGATGGTGCCGAGCAGGTAGCCACCGCCCCACATGATCGCGAAGTAGGCGAGCAGGGGCAGGGCGATGCGGACCACATCCAGGGGTCGGTTGGTGATCTGATCGCCTTGCAGGGCAAAGAGAATCACGATGGTGAACAGCAGCCCGTAGAGCGCCCAGGGCCCGATCCGGGGTAGGAACTTGGCCTCGTACCAGTCGCGGCCTTTCGTCTTTTCTCCGATCCGGCGAGAGAGGTAGCCGGCCAGCAGTGGGATGCCGAGGAAGATGAGCACGGATTTGGCGATCTGCCACGGTGAAGTCGAAATGGTGGTCTGTTCCAGGCCGAGCCAGCCAGGCAGCACTGACAGATAGAACCAGCCCAACACCGCGAACATGATGACCTGGAAGATCGAGTTGAGTGCCACCAGGACTGCGGCGGCTTCGCGGTCTCCGCAGGCCAGGTCGTTCCAGATGATGACCATGGCGATGCAGCGGGCCAGCCCGACGATGATCAGTCCGGTGCGGTATTCGGGCAGGTCGGGCAGCAGCATCCAGGCCAGCGCGAACATCAACGCCGGGCCGAGCACCCAGTTCAACACCAGCGAGGAGAGCAGAAGTTTGCGGTCTCCGGTGACGGTGTCGAGGCGGTCGTAGCGGACTTTGGCCAGCACGGGATACATCATGATCAGCAGGCCCAGGGCGATGGGCAGTGAAATACCGTCCAGCTGAACGCTTTCCAGCGCGGTGTTCAAGCCGGGGATCCAGCGGCCCAGCAGCAGGCCGGCGACCATGGCGGCGCCGATCCAGACCGGCAGGAACCGATCCAGGGTGGAGAGCTTGCCGACGACCGGCGGCGCAGTGCTGGTGTCGGTCATGCCGGCACCCCCGCCAACGTCGCGCCGAGTAGCACGGCCAGGCTGGCCAGTGCGTCGGGCACCACCGCGTAATACACCCACGAGGCCCGACGCTGCGAGGTGAGCAGGCCGGCGTCGCGCAGCACCTTGAGGTGATGACTCACGGTGGGTTGGGAGACCTCCACCCCGGCCGAGATGTCGCAGACGCAGGCCTCGCCGCCGGCGTGGCTGGCGATCGCCGAGAACAACTGCAGCCGAACCGGATCGGCCAGGGCCTTGAGTTTGACTGCCATATCTGCGGCCTCTGCGGCCGAGAGGGGTTCCCCCAGTAGTGCTCCGGGTGGGCAGCACGCGTCGTCGACCGGATCAGATGATTTCGACATACATCAATATTGATACTTATCGAACTAGCCGTCAAGCCAGGCCACCAATGACCAGGGGCCCACCATCGTGTGATGGTGGGCCCCTGGTGTCGTGGCGCGGATCCCGCTCAGCAGCAGGCCGACGTCTTCGCCGCTTGGGGCTCCGCGTCGGCGGCGGCAGTTCCGCCGCAGCAGACTCCACCCTCGGCAGCCTCACCCTCGGCGAGAAGCTGGGGATTGGTGCCGAATGTCTCGGAGTCGGCCAGCACCGTGTAGACCTCCCATTTCTCTCCGGCCGGGCCGGTCACCCAGACCTTGTCCTGGGTGGCAAAACAACAGGTCGTGCCGATCTCCTCATCGGTGAACAGCCCTTCGCCGGTCAGGCGGGCGATCTCGGCGTGCACCGTCTCGCTGGATTCGACCTCGACCCCGAGGTGGTTGATGGTGCCGCCCTTGCCTGGGTTTTCGAGCAGCACCAGCTTCAGCGGCGGCTCGGTGACCGCGAAGTTGGCGTAACCGGGCTTGACCTTGGCGGGGGAAACGCCAAAGAGTTTGGTGTAGAACGTGATCGCCTCGTCGAGATCATCGACGTTGAGCGCTAACTGAACACGGGACATGATGGGCCTCCAACCACTGATGAGACATATATCGAACTGACGCGTCAGTGCTCAGCATGCCACCTTTTCGATATATGTCAAGAATTGTGGCAGGATGGATGTCATGCCCAAAGCGCTGCCCGTGATCGACATGTCCGCCCCGGTGTGCTGCGCCCCGGTGGCCGCCGGACCGCTCAGCGACGCCGACGCCCTGGAGGTGGCGATGCGCCTGAAGGCCCTGGCTGATCCGATGCGCGTGAAGATCATGTCGCTGCTGTTCAGTTCGCGCCCTGGGGAGGAGACTAGCGGGGAGCTGGCCGCGGTACTCGACCTGGCCGAATCCACGGTCAGCCATCACCTCGGGCAGCTCCGCAAGGCTGGCCTGGTGATCTCCGATCGGCGTGGCATGAACGTCTTTCACCGGGTGAAACCCGAAGCCCTGCAAGCACTGTGTGTGGTGCTCGACCCGAATTGCTGCCAGTAGATGATCCCGCCGAGCGGCCACATGTAGTGCGATCACCGCGGTCCTGCGTGAGGGCCAAGTTCGTTACGGATCCTGCGTGTCGTGAGCGTTGCCCGGCCTGTCGTGCTCGGCCGGGTTGCGGGCCCGTGCCGCCCACCGTTGGTGTGCAGCCTGCGGCGAGATACCCAGTCTCGCAGCAATTCTCGTCCAAGTGAACCCGGAGCGATAGGCGTGTAGCACAGCCTGTGCGAGTTCCTCTTCGGCTGCGGTGACAGCGGCCCGTGCTTGCGTGACGGTGTCCGCTGCGCCATCAAGGGCATCGAGGAGAGCCTGAACGGGACTGGCTGGGGGAGCACCATCGTCGATGTCGTCATCGGTGAGGTCTAAGGTCAGTTGGTCACCGTTGTCAGCGTGCGCAAAGTGAGGAACAGGCTGCGGCTGCTGTCGCGGAGGAATCACGCTGCTCCGTTCGGGTGCGGTGGATGCGTAGGCGGCCCAGGTGTTGCCGGCGTCCGCAGCATGTTTTTGGGTGACTTGGTCGCTGTATCCGAGCATCTCGGCGACCAGGGGAGCGGGGACCTGGGCGACGAGTTCCTTCAACGCGGTGTTGCGTGAGCCCAGCGTGTTGATGCCCACCCATCGAAGCCGGTGCATGATCGTTTGTGGGTCCAGGTGCCAGCCCGGTCTGCTGCTGGGGAACATCCAGGGGGTGCCGACGGCTCCGCCGGTGGTGCGCAGATTGGGTCGATGGCGAAGGTGGTAGTTGAGCTGTGAGGCGAACGGTTCGGGCACCGGGATGGGCTGTTTGCCCAGCGCGATGAGCGTTTGCCCGTCGGCTTGGGAGATAACGGTGCTCTGCAGGGCAGCGATTTTGGTGAGTGGTTGTGCGTAGAGCAGCACGAGGACGCCGGCCACGCGATAGGGAAGGCTTTCGGCGTTGCCGGTGAGCAGTTCCTTGAGCCAGGCCAGTCGCTGTTCTTGGGTGATTGTCGGGGTTGTTCTGGCCTGCCGGAATCCGATCTGCACTCCGGTATTGATCCTGCTGCTCTTGGCCCAGACGAAGAATGTTCTGATCAAGTGGCGGGTGGTGGGTCCCGATGCGAGATATTCGTCGACGTCGTGCTGTGTGCAGTCCACGGCGGTGCGGCCATGGGTGTTCTCGAGCCAGGTGAGGAATTTGATGGTCTCGGTGATCTCTTGTTTCGCGGATCGCTTCGGTCCGTCGGATGATTGGCCGGGCTGGGACTCACTGCGTAACCGACGTAGGTGGTGCCAGGTGGCGAACTGCTCAATCGGTGCGCGGACTGCCGGTGAAGCGACGGCGCCCAGTTTGGCGCTCAACCATTCTTCGAAGCGTGCCAGGTGTTCGTCTCGTGGTGGGAGCAGTCCATGGTGCTCCAGGATCGATCGTAGGTGGCCGATGTGTTTGCCGCGGCCCGCTGCAGTGAGGCCGTCGTGGGTGAGTGGTATTGCGCCGGAGGTGATCCCGCCGAGCATTTCCAGGACCTTCTGGCTGCGTTTCCAGGTCAGGATGCTCTCGGGCCGGTCCACGCCGCACAGTACTTCGATGAGGGTCTCCATCGCGGCAGAGTCTGCCGGGTGGTGCAACAGGATCCGGCAGAGGTCATCGCGCAGTGCGCATCGGGCGCAAACGCCGTTGCGGTAGATCTCGCCTTCCTGTTTGCAGGTCCGGCAGGTGAAGTTGCCGGGGATGCCGGAGCAGGTCAGGCAGACCGGCCGTGGGTCGGTGTGGTTCGCGCGTCCTGGTAGGACGCCATCGTGGCCGCAGAGCGGGCAGATGCCATGCGTGCGCATCGCGGCGTAGAAGCAGCTGTGGCAGAGCTGATCACCGGGCCAATACACCCGCAGTTTGTTGGCCATGCGGTGGCACCTGCTGCACTCTTGGTCACCATCAGTGACCGGTGGCCTTCCACGTCGTGTCGAGCGGGGCTTTGGGTCAATGGTCATCGGTGATGACTCGGGCGCGCCGTGGTCGGACCGATTTGTTGAGTTCGACGACGTTCGGCGCGGGCGGGGTCGTGCCCGAGGCGGTCTTGCGGCGGCGGACGTCGGTGGCGGTTACTGTGACCAGGTCTTCGACGCCGCAGCCCAGGATGTCGCACAACGCCGCCATCAGCTGCAGTGAGACACGTTCGGGCCGTTGATGAACGACGCGGTACACCTGGGGCCGGGACAGCTGTATCCCACGCTCGGCGAGCCGGGGGATCAGGTCGGTGCTGTTGTGCATGCCATGAGCGGCCATGAGCTCGGCCAGTCGCCAGCTGTAGTCGACTTCGCGTTTCATGAGGTTTCCTCTCCCAGCGAGAGCGCATCCTTGATGGTCTGGTCGAGCACGCGGCGCAGGGTGCGGGTCCGAAAGTCGCTGCCAACACTGGTGTACAGCGATGTGGTGCTGGCGAATTCGTGGCCGGCCTGGTCCTGGACGAACTTGGCGTCCCAGCCGTCCTCGATGAGGTGGGTGATGTAGGAGCGGCGAAACGAATGCAGATCCAGGCCCTCGGCCAGGCCGAGATCTTTGCAGTAGCGCCGAAACCGGCGCAGCAGGGTGTTCTCGGCGACCAGTGAGCCCCGCTCACTAGGGAACAGATCGATGCTGTCGTCGATGTAGGGCTGGCCGTGAGCCAGCCAGTCGGCGATGATCTCCGGCGTCCAATCGAAGACTGTCAGCACGGTGCGACGCTTGGGCGGCGAACCCTTCTTGGCCTTGCCGTAGCGGACCAGGACCGCGCCGTAACGGCCGAACTCCGCGGCATGGGGATTGCGGGAGAAGTCGACAGTCTGCAGGTGGCGCAGCTCGTTGAAGCGCAGCCCATAGGAGTAGGCGACCTTGAACATCACCGAATCCCGGTAGGCCGGCAGCCACCCCTTCCTGTTCGAGTTGGCGATCAGCGTGACCTGATCATCGGCGTGGTCGAAGAAAATCTGCAGCTCCTGCTTGGTGAACGGCCGCTTCTCGGGGGACTGCTCATTGTCCTGGACGTGCGTTGCGGTGTTCCAGGCAAAGAACACCTGCGCGGGGTGCGTACCAAAGCGCTGTTCGCACACCCGGTCCCAGCCATAGTCAGGATCGGCAATATAGGAGCAGAACAACCGCAGCCCGTTCTGGTAGCCCCGCACGGTGGACTGCTTGACAGCCTTGATGCTGCGGAGGTCACCGAAAAACTCCTCGACGATGGCCGGCGTCCACGACCAAGGGAACTCGTTGGTGTCGGCGATGAAGCGGCGGACGAGTGCGATCCGACCGGCGATCGTGTCGTGATCGAGGTTTCGACATAGTTGCTGGTTGCGCCACCCATCCAGCATCTCGTCGACGGTTTGGACCTCGGGATGCAGCAGGGGGACCGAGCCGACGAGGTACACGCGACCGCTCTTATCGACAGGCAAACCGGCCTCCAGGCTGTCTCATCTGATGCATCATTGAATCATCTAATGAATCATTACCACATCGGTGCAGGTAGAGCCATCGCTTCCAGGAGGCTTTTATCAGCGCGTCGAGGCGACCCCGCGCAACTACCGGCGTAGCAGGCCCGTCGTGTTGACCCACAACTTCAGTGGGCCAACGACTTTCGCCTGGAATCCCCGGAATGACGGCGCCCATGCCAATCGGGGCGATCGGGCCGGAAATGATTCATCTGATGAAAACGGAGACTTTTACATGACATAACGGAGCTTATCGGTAATGCCGCTTGGCTGAATTACCGCTTTACAGCATTACGGCATTATGGGATGATGGAGCTATGGCTTTCCATGGTTTCGTGGCGGTCCAGGGCCGCGGTGTCGTTGCTCTGCCCGCCGAGGTTCGGCGCCGGCTGCACCTCGATGAATCGGGGGCTCAAGTCGAGATCACCGAGCGCGAGGACGGGGTGCTTGAGCTTCGGGCGGTGCTACCGATCCCGGCTGATCAACGGTGGTTTTGGCAGGAGCGCTGGCAGCAGCGGGAGAAGGAAGTCGACGAGCACGTGGCGGCCGGGCGGGTCACCGTTCACGACGACGGCGGCGCCTTGCTGGACCATCTCGATCAGCTTGACGCCCAGGCCGACGAAGCGCGGGCCAAGGCCGAGCCCGAGTCGTGAAGTTCGAGACCACACCGGCGTTCGATGCGGACTACCGCAAGCTCAAGGCTGAGCACCGAACGGCCTTCCGCGACGTGGTGAAGACGAAGTTCGTCCCAGCCTGCGATGCCTACGCCGCCGATCCGGGGACCCCATGGCCGCGGTCGCTGCGCGTCAAGGCCGTGCACGGCGCGCCCGGCATCTTGGAAATGACGTGGTCGTTCGCCAGTCCCGACGGGCGAGCCACCTTCGAATTGGTAACCGTCAACGCCGAACTGCGCTGTCGGTGGCGCCGCGTCGGAGACCACGATGTCTTCAAATCCCCCTAGGCCGAGGTCGGCCTTCCTCTTCGACCACGCCCCTGCCCACGCACTAATACGTCACGGTGACGAATCACCGCCGCGCAGCTGTCATACCGAAGGAGCAGAATGCCCACCATGACCTCCACCCTGGATGCACAGGCACGCGCTGACATCGACAGCCGCCCTTGGTACGTCGTGGCCTACCGCGATCGCGACGTCGTCAACGTTCAGGAGTTCAGCACCTTGCGACCGGGACGGCGCTTGATGTCTCGCCACTGGAACGGGTTTCGGCTCTTCGACGACCCGGGTTGATTCCCTGCCCGACGTGCTGGTGTCAACACGGTCGACAGACGACGGTCGCGCGGCCGACACGATGCCGTTCGACAAGGGCCGCATATTCCCCTACGCCTACCGACACACCTATGCCCAAAGGCATGCCGATGCCGGGGTTCCGATCGATGTGCTGCGCGAACTGATGGACCACCTCAATCTGATCACGACACAGGGCTACTACCGCGTTGGAGAGCTGCGGCGGCGCAATGCCGTCGACCGGGTGACTGCGATGCAGTTCGACCGGCACGGCAACCGCACGTGGAGCAACGCCAAGCGCCTCTTGGACTCCGAGCATCTCCGAAGGGCGGTCGGCGAAGTCGCCGTCCCCTACGGAATGTGTAGTGAACCAACCAACGTCGCAGCAGGGGGCCAGGACTGCCCTGTCCGATTCCGCTGCGTCGGGTGTGCTCACTTCAGCACCGACGTTTCCTATCTGCCCGATCTGGAGAGCTACCTCGCCGATTTGCTCCGGACACGCGAGAAGCTGCTCGGCTTCCTTAACGCCGATGAATGGGCCAGAAACGAGGCGACACCTTCCGATGAGGAGATCGCGCGGATCCGCCGCCTCATCGCCCGCATCAAAGCCGGTGTCGACGAACTCTCCGAAACCGAGCGCGCACAGATCGAGGAGGCTGTCAGCGTCGTCCGACGAGCCCGAAACGGCGTCACGAGCCTCAACATGCCCGGCATCCGCCAACCCGTCCCCACCATTCGCCCCGACAGAACGGCATGACGGTGACCGACGCAATGATCAACGGCCGACGCGCCGACTCACACCGCCGCCGTGAACGCGTCAGACTCGCGTTGGCTCAGGCCCACGATCAGGGCCTGGTGTTGAGCGTCGCCTCGATCGCGAGAACCGCCGGCGTGGACCGCAGCTTCCTATACCGCCACCCCGATTTACTCGCCGAAATACACGAGTCGCAGGTCGCGCCCCCGCGTCGACAGCAGCAAGCGTCCGTAACCAGCGAATCACTCAAGGCCGACCTGGCCAACACTCAGCAGCGGATCGCCCGCATGGCCGCCCACAACCGGCAGCTGGAACGCAAGCTGTCCGAGGTCCTCGGCGAGCAGGCGTGGCGCGAATCCGGCCTCGGGGCTGCACCTGACATCGATGCACTGCAACGGCAAGTGACCGGACTCGAACAACGAAACCTGGCGTTGCAACGACAGCTGGAGCAGCGAGATGGCGAACTCGACGCCGCCCGCGCCGCCAACAGAGAACTCATCGCAGCCCTGAACAGGTCGTCCTGAGATTTAGGTCAGGGCCGGCACGCATACAGCGTCGGCATCGACAGCGACTACGCCTTTCCACGCCGCGTGTCGTAGCCGACCGGTGTACTCGCGGAATTCGACGCGTCCCACCACAAGCGGCTCAACCCAACATATGCGGCTCTCATCCAATGAGGTAGCAACGGACCTGAAAGGTGAAACCACCCGGCGTAATTGAGCGAGTGCCGCCCCCATGTCGCGGCGTGCACGGTCGGTGAACCCGATAGTGACGGTTCCGCAATACGTCAAGTGGCCGGCTTGGTCGTACGCGCCGACCAGTAATGCGTTTACTGCACCCGCTGCTGAGGCGGCGTAGCCCCCGACCACAAAATGGCCGCTATGGCGGTAGGGCGTTTTGATCCATTGCCGACTCCGCCGACCCGACCAGTAAGAGGAGCCGGCCCTCTTGCACACGACACCTTCCATCCCAGCATCGACCATGGCTTTGAGGACGTCGCGCCCATCTAGCCCAGCCCAGGCCGGCGACATCGACAGCGCGGGCGCGGCTACGGCGAAATCGAGATCCTGAAGGATTCCGCGACGCTCTCGATATGGGAGGCTCGTGAGGTCATGGCCGTCTAAGTGCAGAACATCGAAGACCACCAGGCGCGCGGGTAAGCGGCGCTGCAGCGACTGTGGAGGCCTTGCCACGGGCAAACGCCGCTGAAGCAGCTGGAAACTGGGTCGCGTCCGGTCGTCCAACACGACGATCTCACCGTCGAGAATGACGTCACGTCCGCTCAATGCCGAGCACCCCGACACCACGTCGGGAAAGGCAGCCGACACGTTGTTGGCCTGGCGACTGAATAACTCAGCGCGCCCACCGCCGATCCGCGCAGCGCATCGAGCCCCGTCAAATTTGGGCTCGACGATCCAGTCATCACCCACCGGAGGTCGTCCCGCGGTAGCCAACATCGGTGCCGGCGGCACCGGTGTTCGAATATCGGTCCTGGGCCGCTTCACCTCACCAGTGTGCCTTTTCAGTCCGCGCGCTCTTGCGAGCCAAGACTTGTGCGTTCCGATGGTCACGCGGACCGGATACGGAGGCGCCCCAGGCCGGGCAGGAACCGTCCGACGCCGGCGGCGTAGCGGGTATAGGTCTCGCCGTGGGCACGGTGGAGGTGGGGCTCTTCGATCAGTCGTACTTGCGTTTGGATGCCGGTGAGGGCGATGACCCAGCCGATGAGTGCGACGGGGTTGGGAACCATGAGCACTAGGCCGAGGAGGGTGACTAGCACCGCGGTGAAGATGGGGTTGCGCACCCACCGGAACGGGCCGCTGGTAACGAGTGCGGTGCGTTCACTTCGGTCCACTCCGATGCGCCAGGACGCGCCCAGCGCCATCTGCGCGCCGAAGGTGGCCAGGATGCCGAGGACCGCCAGGACCACGCCGAGCACGTGAATGGAAGGGTGCTGCAGCGTGCTTATGGGCGTTAGCCCAGCCAGTGCGCCAGCGGGCCGCCGACACCGACCATGAGGTAGCCGAGGTCGGTGGCGGTGAGTGCTGACCAGCCCAGCGAGCCGCGCGGTGACAGTGTGCGCCGGTTGCCGCTGTCACCGGTGCGGCGGCGCTGGATGAGGGTGCGCAGCGCCCCGGCGAGCAGCATCATGACCACGAACAGGGCCAGCGCCGCGGCGGCCATCAGCGACGGCCCGGAAGCGGCTTGGCGGCAACGCCGAGCAGATAGTCGCCCTGGATGCGGGTCACCGATCCGAGAATGACCAGGCCGTGTCGGCCTATCTGGTCGAGGAAGTCCTCGGCGGTGAACCGGTCCTCGGTGGGGTGGTCGAACAACCGCCGGTAGGTGGGGCGGTTGAGAGCGTGTGAAGTGACTTCTTCGAAGTAGAACCGCCCACCGGGGGAGAGCACTCTGGCGGCTTCGGCGACCGCGCCGCGCCAGTCGGGAATGTGATGGATGATCCCGAAGTCGAACACCGCGTCGTAGCTGCCGTCGTCGGCGTTGAGCGCGGCCCGCAGATCGGTGGCGCTGCCGGTGGCCAGGTGCACCCGGTCGCGGTAGGGGGCGAGCCGGGCTTGGGCCCGCGCGATCATCGCCGGGTCCAGGTCGATCGCGTCGACCTGCGCGGCGCCGAAGCGCTGCAGCATCAGCTGCGAGCCGTAGCCCGATCCGCAGCCGATTTCGAGGGCTCTGCTGCCTGGGGGAAGCCGACCGCCGAAGCTCAGCAGTACCGGCACCTCATAGAGGCGTTGCAGCCAGCGCCGAGGCGGCGAGTTAATCAGGGCTGTTTCCGCTCGATTCATCAACACTCGCAGGACTCCTTCCACTCACAAGGCCGAGGCCGCCACAGCGTCCGGATGATCGGACTTCATCGGTGGCATCGCCCATAAACGATCTATGGCGAACGCTATCATCGTTTAGTGACGATGAATAGGCGTGGTGGTGATGCAGCGGCCGGACCGCGCTGGGGTGGGGCGGCGCTGCTGCGGCCGGGGGTGTTGGCTTTCGCGGGGTCGATCGGCTCCACCGATGCTCACGCTCACCATGCGGTGCAGGTCATCACCGCGACAACGGCGCTGACGGTGCTCGATGATCACGGCGCGCGGCACCGGGGAACGAAGGTGGTCGTGCCCGCCGACGCGCCGCACCGGATCGAGGTCGGCGCCCAGGCGGGCACGGTGGTGTTCCTGGAGCCGGAGTCCGCGCCGGGACAGGCCGCACACTCCCGTGCCGTGCGGTCCGGGTGGATCGTCACCCCGGTGCTGAGTTCGACCCGTCGACGCGCGCTGGCCGCGGTGGTGGACGAGCTGATTGCGCACCTGGCGCCCGCCACGGCCGACAACGGCACCGCGGTGCGGCATCCCGCCATCGATGACGCGTTGCGGCTGCTGCCCGACCTGGTGGCGGCGGGACCGGTCAGCGGCACGGAACTGGCTGCCCTGGTTGGCCTTTCGGCGAGCCGGTTAACGCATCTGTTCACCGAGCAGGTCGGCATCCCGCTGCGGCGGTACGTGCTGTGGACGCGGTTACGGATCGCGATCATCCGCGTGCAGGCCGGGGATGATCTGACCGGCGCCGCGCACGGGGCGGGGTTCGCTGACAGCGCTCACCTGACCCGGACCACCCGTGAGATGTTTGGCCTGCCACCCTCGGTGCTGAGCCGACACGTGTCCTGGGATCTCGACAGCGGGTAGCCGAATCATTCAAGCCTCGTCGCGGCGGTGGCCGCGACGATTCAGGGCATGGGTACGACTTCTTCTCCGCCATTGACGAGGGTGATCACTGCGGTCCAGGCGGTGGCCCGCTACGGCTACGTGCCGTTCCTGCTGATCGGCCTCAACGGTGCGGGCATCGCCGTGGCCGCCGCCGGCGCACCGAAGTACTGGCTGCTGATCATTCTGGCGGCCGCGATCGCGACGGCGTTCGTGGTGGAGCGGGTCATCCCGTATGACCCGCAGTGGAACCACGACCGCGCCGACAGCACCCGTGACCGCATCCACGTCGCGGTCAACGAAACCCTCATCCTGGCCAGCGTCGCCGCCATCCCGCTGCTGGCCGCGATCGTCCCGGCACCCCAGTTGTGGCCGCACAGCTGGCCATTCGTCGCACAAGTCCTGGCCGCGGTCCTGGTTGCCGATTTCGGGATCACCGTGGTGCATTTGGCCAGCCACAAAGTCGGGTTCCTGTGGCGCTTCCACGCGGTGCACCACAGCATCACCCGCTTCTACGGCCTCAACGGTCTGATGAAACACCCGCTGCACCAAACCGTGGAGATGGCCGCCGGGGTGGCACCGCTGATCCTGATCGGGCTGCCCGTCGACGTGGCCTCCGCTCTGGCCCTGGCGGTGGCGATCCAGCTGCTGCTGCAGCACTCCAACGCTGACTACCGCATCGGCCCGGCGAAGTACGTGCTGGCCCTCAACGAAGGCCACCGCTTCCACCACCTCAAATGGGCCGGCATCGGTGATGTCAACTTCGGGCTGTTCACCTTGGTGTGGGACCACCTGATGCGCACCTTCTCCTACGACCCCACCCGCCGCTTCGACTCGACCCAGCTGGGCATGGCCGCCAAGCCCGACTACCCCAGCAGTTACCTGCGCCAGATGATTTACCCGTTCACCCACAACGGCGGCTGCGCCGTGAAGTCCATGGCCCCGACGACGAACGGCGCGGCGGAGACGTCGGTCCCAGACCCGGCCTCGAAGTATCGCTGCTGACCGGCTATCATCGTCATATGGCGATGAATAAGGTGGAAGCGGACGGCTGCCTCACCGGCAGCGCCTCGGGGAGTTCGAATCTGGATGCCGCGGTGGCACTGTTTCACAGCCTCTCCGACTCGGCCCGGTTGGCGATCGTGCGCCGCCTGGCCGACGGGGAGGCCCGCGTGGTCTCCATTACTCCGACAAGTGGGATCGGACACACGGAAAATTGAACTCTGGCAGGTCAATAAGACGAATTCCTTTGTTACACAACCGATTTGCCGATAAACTAGGTTATGTAAAGTAGCGGTTTCCAAATATGGTAACTGACACTTGCCATGGGTTGCGTACGAGGAGCAGACTGACATTCGTGACTTCCCCGGCATCCAGCCATCTTGGCCGCCTCATCGATGAGTACCTGCGCCGCCACAGCGCTAGCATCGGCGGCCTGGCGGACAGGATAGGCATCAGCCGTCAGGCGCTGCGGCAATGGCGGGTTGGCGAAATACGGTCTCTTCCAACGCAACAGAACTTGAAGTCAGCAGCGGTCCAGATTGGCTGCTCGTATGAGCAGATACTCGATGCAGCCCTACACGATGCCGGCTATCTGGACGCCGATCGTGCCACCGCCGCCGATTCAACTCCCAGGACCGCTGGCGCAGCGTTCATTCATAACGTGATCGTCGCCGAAGGCTTCTCAGGGCGGGCGGACAACCGGGTGCACGAGTGGGCGCGCGGACCGGGAATCTGGACTGTGGCGCACCGCGGCTACAGCGGTTACCGCCGTCTGGATCTTTGGGCCTACCCCGACGAAGCTACCGCCCTCAAAGCCGCCGCCCGGCTCGGTATCGAGTGTGGTCTCGACGAAGATCAGGCAGCCGTTGACGCCTATGCACGCCATGACTATCGGGCAGTGCTGGACCGCCATCGGGAGACTGCACCTGAGTGGCAGATTCTGACCGTCGAGCTGACCTACTTCGTTGGAGACAGCGACGAACTGGTGGCGACGTCCGCTGGCGTCGATCCCTACACCTCGCTCGACTGCCGAATCCCCGAGGACACGGACGCTGCCAGCGGTGAAGACCCGTGGGGAACACGCGCTGCTGACGACGAGGAATTGGCCCTGATGGAGAACGACGAGGAGTACAGCGAGATCGTCGAGCTAATCTCCTCTCGGCAAGCGACCCTCATCGCTAACGCGGCCGACGAGATTGCCGCCGCCATCCGATCTGACGCCGACGCCCTTGGCTCAGCTCCCGTCACCCCGGTCAATAGCAGCCAGCTCGATGTGCTTGCGACGCTGCCTTCGGTCACCTTCGGGCAGTCGCGGCTGTGGCGCTACCAACTGGCCGCTGCCGCCGACCGCTTGGCAGCCGACACCCGCCTCTGGGGGGCGCCCATCCCCCGGTGTACGGGCGAAGAAATGGTTCTTCACCTCGCCCTGCGACGGGCCCAGGCCGCCGCCCGCCCACGCCAGGTGCGACGCGGATCATGGGATCAGTTGTCCGAGGTCCTCTTTCAGGATCACGACGTACTGACGCTCTACGATCTGCCGCCGGAGGCCACCGAGTCACTAGCGGGCGGCGTCAATTTGCACCCTTTGCGTTGGTTCTCCGAATTCACCCTGCCGTTCCCTATGCCTGAACGACCTATCAGCCCGGTTTGATGTTGGAGACTCACCTGAACTCCTAGAACTTCCCCCGTAGATACACCTTTGAGTCGGGCTAGCTGCGAGAGGCCCAGGCCCATGGAAGGTCGCTGGGTGTCCGCCGGTGTCTGATCCGCCCCGGCATGTCGGGAGGTTCTCTTATCTGAGTGCCTCCTCGGCATGAGGGTGCCGTTGGCGATGGTAGTAGAGCGCTTCGGCCCGATCGGGGGTTAGGTCCTGGCAGTAGCCGTTGGG
>NZ_JBTBFV010000082.1:0-17196 GCF_054786995.1 Mycobacterium sp. ZZG | reverse complement strand
CGGCGATCTGGACCGCGGTCGCGCCCGAGGCCGTGCGCACCCGCCGAATCCACACCATCCAGGCAGCCTACTGACCCAAATTAGTGCCTAGCAGGGGCACTAAGCGGAGACATCACCCCAGCTCAAGGCACCGCCACCCTACAAAACTGACCAAAGTGACCCAACTCAGGAGATCGTGCGGCGCGACGAGCAGAGCATCGAGGACGATGCCGTGCCCGTCACCGGAGCCGGATCCGACCCGGAAACCGCGTCCGATTCCATCATCGAAGCCGAGTCCGTCACCGAATCCGGAGAAGCTGCGAGGCCCGACACCGAGGCGACGACCGGTGCGGCCGACAAGACCGACACAGCCGACGGGGGTTCCACCGCGTAGGCCGAGGCATCGGCAGAATCGGACCGTACGGGCGTGTGAACAAGTCGGCAGCGGGCTGTCTCCTGGTCGGTGCTCTGTCTGTCTGTCGTCAAAGCCTGCGGAAGACCCGGCAGATCAGCTGCGACCTCGCACCCGGGTTCCGGCGTCCGCCGCCGCTCGCCGCGGCCGTCGGCGAGGGCCGAGAGCCCCAGGTCGCTTCAACGACCCACCCAGAGGCACCCGTAGCCGAGGCTTCCAAAGGCTGCGGGTGGTCTGCGGCACTCGCCGTCATGACGAAAATGAGAAACGTGGGCGTGATCTGTACCTCGAGATGGACTTCAAATCCGGCCGGCTGAAACGGCGCGCACCATTTGCCCGTTGACCCCAAACGAAAACGACCCCGCATGTGCGCCCGCTCGACCACAATAGGTGGAACAACACTTCGGCATATCCACCAGCACTCCGGCTTTGACTCAGAGTGTCCAATATCTGTAAGCCATTGTTTGCAATGGACTCGCTCACCCTCATCGAAGAGAACGCAGATTCGGGTGCTGGCAGATTCGGCCTTATGAAGCCATATGAAAGATGGTTTACACCAATATTGTTGATGCGATTTCACGGTGCCGAGAGAGTCGCCGAACATGCCCGGGGAAAGATGTTGATACCCCCGGGGTTGCGATGATCATGGGCAGCCGTTAGCCATCTCGTACGGCAGTCGAGTCAGTCGGACGTACATCGTGTAGCCAGAGCCTGCCACGAAATGGAGCCGGAAGCCCTCGGTATCTCGAATCCACTCGTACACGGGGTCGGCCGATGCGGGGCACTCCTCCCAGCCGCCCCTCATGAGCTGCTCATCCACCCGACGATAGATTTGGCTCCGCAATTCCGTGTCGTCCTTCTTGCCGTTATATGACCAAACCCCGGCCATACCGTCGTTTTCCGTGCGGTACCAACTGACCCCTGGCGGCATTTCCAAGTTGGGCATCCCGGCCCAGCCCGACGACCCCGACGACGGCGCAGGGGCCGCGGACTCACCGGCCCGTGCCGCCATCGTCTCCGAGTATTGACTCTCCACATTGTCGCGGATCGTCTCAACGGTGCCATCGTCGATAGAGCAACCGCTCATTGCGGCCAATGCCGCCAACGCAGCGATAGCTGAAATGGTCTTCATGATCGGACGGTACCTCCCGATCTGACGTTCGACGACGAAAATAAAATCCTTTGAACCGGGGCCGCTTTCTGGCGACCCTTACTCGGCGGCGTCGTCATCGTTGAAGAGTTAGAGAGTTGTGCCCGTGCGGGCGCCGCGCGGGGGCCGGCGCTTGTGGAGGTCCCCAGGTTCGTTTCGACGGGGGTTGGTTCCGAATTAGTCCGGGAGGTCTGAGGGTCTCGTCATCGGCTTCAGAGACCGGAGCCCTCTACTACCGCTACCTCCTGCGGTGGCCGATACCGACGGGCGCGCCGGGTGCCGGTAGTTAGGCTCTCAGGTGATGCCCAACAACCCCGTCGACCATCGGCTGGCCGCATTGCCGGATTCCGGCTACGTCTACCGCACCGCGTGGCGGGTCGCCACCGGCGACATCGGCGCTGACCTGACTCTGCGCCTGGACAGTGTGGCGCGCTACATCCAGGAGGTCGGGGCCGAGAACCTCATGGATGCCGGGGAAGCCGAAGCTCATCCGCATTGGCTCGTGCAACGCACCGTCATCGACGTGATCGAACCGATCGAATTCCCCAACGAGGTGTCCTTCAGCAGGTGGTGCTCGGCGCTGTCGCTGCGCTGGTGCACGATGCGTGTCGACCTCGTCGGCAGCGACGGCGGCCGCATCGAAACCGAGGGCTTCTGGATCGCGATGAACGCGAAAACGCTGACCCCGCAACGCGCCACGGACTCACTGATCGAGAAATTCTCCACCACCACCGAGGAGCATCGGCTCAAATGGCGGCCCTGGCTGCAGAATCCGGACGATGTCGACCAGCGGACACCGTTCGCCCTGCGACGCACCGACATCGACCTGTTCGAGCACGTCACCAACACCGCATACTGGCACGCCATCCACGAGGTGATGGCCGTGGTGCCGGAAGTCTGCGCGCCGCCCTACCGCGCCGTGATCGAGTACCGCAAGCCGATCAAGTACGGCGAGGACGTCACGATCCGCTGGGCCTGTCGCGGCGACGCCACCGATCCGCAGGTCCACATCGCGTTGACGGTCGGCGATGACGTGCGGGCGGCAGCCCTGTTGCGGCGGCTCTCGATAGGCTGACCGGGTGCCCGAACTCGTACTGACGCAGGTCGAAGACCACGTCGCGCTGATCACCATCAACGATCCTGACCGCCGTAACGCGGTGACCGCGGAGATCTCCGCGGCCCTGCGCGCCGCGGTCGCAAACGCCGAGGCCGATCCCGGCGTGCACGCGGTGATCGTGACCGGCGCGGGCAAGGCGTTCTGCGCCGGTGCCGACCTGACCGCCCTGGGCGAAGCGACCGAGGACGGGCTCAGGGTGATCTACGACGGATTCCTGGCCATCGCCGACTGCACGTTGCCGACGATCGCCGCGGTCAACGGCGCGGCCGTCGGTGCCGGACTGAATCTGGCGCTGGCCGCCGACGTCCGGATCGCCGGACCGGCCGCGCTGTTCGACCCGCGCTTCCAGAAGCTGGGCATCCATCCCGGTGGCGGCGCGACCTGGATGCTGAACCGCATCGTCGGGCCACAGGCCGCCCGCGCCGCGCTGCTGTTC
Organism: Mycobacterium sp. ZZG; assembly: GCF_054786995.1. Lineage (NCBI taxonomy): Bacteria > Bacillati > Actinomycetota > Actinomycetes > Mycobacteriales > Mycobacteriaceae > Mycobacterium > Mycobacterium sp. ZZG. The sequence goes on along the minus strand of NZ_JBTBFV010000082.1, from coordinate 14,102 downwards.
GGTGTGCGGTTCGACGCCGACGCCGCGGTGCGCCACGGTCTGGCACTCGAGGTCGCCGACGACCCGGTGGCCGCGGCCCGGCAGCTGGCCGCCGGCCCGGCCGCCGCGCCGCGCGAGGTCGTTCTGGCCACCAAGGCCTCCATGCGGGCGACCGCCAATCCGGGCACAGTCGATGTCGATCAGCACAGGCTCGCGGTCGACATCGAGATCGTGCCGCAGGCCCGTTCGATCGAGTCGCCTGAGTTCGCGGCCCGGCTGGCCGCGGCCAAGCGCAAGTAGCTCACAGGTCGAGCAGCGTCAGCTCCGGCGCCTCGATCAGCGAGCGCAGCCCGCCGAGGAACGCGGCGACCTGAGCACCGTCGGCGACGCGGTGGTCGAACGCGCAGGTGAGCCTCATCGTCGGCCGCGCCGCCACGGTTCCATCGACCACCACCGGGCGCGGCTTCAGAGCGCCCACGCCGAGGATCGCCGCCTCGGGGTGATTGATCACCGGAATCCCGTCATCGAGACCGAGGGCCCCGAAGTTCGACACCGTGAACGTCGAGCCCTGCAGCTCAACGGGTTTCACGGTACCGTCGCGGGCAGCGGCAGCCAGGCGGGCGACCTCGTCGGCGAGCTGTCGGGTGGTCCGGCGCTGCGCGTCGGTCACCACCGGGACCAGGAGCCCCCGGGGCGCTGCGACACCGACGCCGAGGTGGACCGCGGCGTGGACATGGATGCGCGGACCGTCGGCGGTGTCCACCCAGGTCGAGTTCAGCGCCGGATGGCGACACAGCGTGACGACCAGCAGGCGCACAACGAGCGCGAACGGCGTCACCGAATCGGCGCCCGCGTCTCTGAATCGGTCCCGCAGCCGCAACAGCGCGGTCCCGTCAACCTCGACCGAGGCAGTCGCGTCCGGAATCTCCCGGCGCGACAACGCCATCCGTCGGGCCATCTCCAGCCGGACACCGGTGACCGCGGCGTCCGATGCCGGCGCGTCGGCCGCGGCCAGCACGTCGTCACGGGTGACGATGCCGTCCGGTCCCGAGCCGTCCAGCCGCGTCAGATCAACCTCCAGATCAGCGGCCAGTTTGCGCACCGGCGGTTTGGCCCTGGCCCGTCGCCGGCTGGCGTCCATCGTGTCGTCCGCACCGTAACCGACCAGCACCGGACGGCGTGCCGGCCGGTCCGTTCCCGCCACCTCACTGTCTGTGCTGATGCGCACCAGCACCGAACCGACCGGAAGCGTCTGGCCTTCCCTACCACCGAGTTCGACGATCCGGCCGGCGTATGGGCTGGGGATCTCGACCTGCGCCTTGTTGGTCTCGACGGTGCAGAGCGGCTGGTTGAGCTCGACCTCGTCGCCGACCGCGACGTTCCACTCGGTGACCGTGGCGTCTTCGAGGCCTTCGCCGAGGTCGGGGACCAAGAAATCCTGCACCGCGCTCATGGCCGGCTCATCGCGTTCTCGACGCAGTCGAGCAGTCGGTCCACCCCCGGCAGCCACAGCTTCTCCAGCCGCGCCGGTGGATACGGGGTGTCGAACCCGGTGGCGCGCAACACCGGCGCCTCCAACTCGTAGAAGCACTCCTCCTGGATCCGGGCGGCCAGCTCGGCGCCGAATCCCAGCGTGCGTGACCCCTCGTGCATCACCACGGCGCGACCTGTCTTGCGCACCGACGCCGCGACGGTGTCGAAGTCCAACGGATTCAACGACCGCAGGTCGACCACCTCGAGGCTGTGGGCGCAGATGTCGGCGGCGTTGAGTGCGGTCGCCACCAACGGTCCGTAGGTGATCACGGTGACATCGCCGCCGTGGCAGCGGATCTCGGCCCGGCCGATCGGCGGTGCGGGGTTGCCGGTGTCGACCGGTTCCTTGGCCCAGTAGCGGCGCTTGGGTTCCAGGAAGATCACCGGGTCCCGGGCGGCGATGGCGTAGCGCAGCAGCCAGTACGCGTCGGTCGGCGTGGACGGGACCACCACCTTCAGGCCCGCGGTGTGCAGCCAGTACGTCTCGGTCGATTCCGAATGGTGTTCCACCGCGCCGATGCCACCGAACGACGGGATCCGCACGGTCACCGGCATGTCAAGGTCACCGCGGGTCCGCATGCGGTACTTCGCCAGATGACTGACCATCTGGTCGAACGCCGGCGCGGCGAAACCGTCGAATTGGATTTCGGGGACCGGAACCAGGCCGCGGATCGCCATCCCGATCGCGACGCCGATGATCGCGGACTCGGCCAGCGGGGTGTCGAAACACCGCTGTTCGCCGAAGGTTCGGGCGAGCCCCTCGGTGACCCGGAAGACACCGCCCAGGGTCGCGACGTCCTCGCCGAAGACGTGGACGCGCTCGTCCACCCGCATCGCGTCGTGCAGTGCGCGGTTGATCGCCTGCGCCATCGACATCGGGTTGCCCGAGGCTGCCGGCTCGGGCGTCCGGTCCGGCTCGGGGGCGTCGTCGTCGAAACCGAAGGGCCGCTCGATGAGTTGGGTCATCTCACGCCTCCTTCGCCAGTTCGTCCAACAGCTCGTCGCGCTGCCGGGACAGCTCCGGGGTGATGTCGTGGTAGACCGTGTCGAACACCTCGCCGACGTCGATATCGGGCTCGTGGATCACCGCGTCACGCAGCTCAGCGCGGAGCCGCTGCGCACGGTGTGCGACGCGGTCCTCCAGCCGCTGCGTCCATACCCCGCGGTGCTGCAGGTAGGTGCGGTACCGGGTGATGGGATCCCTTGCGCGCCAACGCTCCACCTCCTCGTCGGACCGGTACCGGGTCGGGTCGTCGGAGGTGGTGTGCGGGCCCATCCGGTAGGTCACCGCCTCGATGAATGTCGGACCGCCGCCGCCCCGCGCCCGGGCCGCGGCACGTTCGGTCACCGCGTAGCAGGCCAGCACGTCGTTGCCGTCGACCCGCACCCCGGGCATGCCGTATCCGATCGCCCGGTGCGCCAGTGTCGGACCGGCATGCTGGCGTTGCACCGGCACCGAGATGGCCCACTGGTTGTTCTGCACGAAGAACACACACGGCGCACCGAACACCGCGGCCAGGTTGAGCGCCTCGTGCGCATCGCCCTCGGAGGTGGCGCCGTCACCCAGGAACGCGACCGTCACCGAATCCTCGCCCAGACGCTGGGCGGCCATCGCGGCACCGACCGCGTGCAGTCCGTGGGTGCCGATCGGTATCGATACCGGGGCCACGCACTTGTCCGTGAATCCCAGTCCGCCGTGCCACCGTCCTCGCCACAGCGCACCCAGCTGGGCCGGTGCGATCGACCGCACCAGGAACGCGCCCAGTTCGCGGTACTGGGGGAACAGCCAGTCGGTCTTGCGCAGGCACGCCGCGGCGCCGATCTGGGCGGCCTCCTGACCACGGCAGGACGCGAACAACGCCAGCTCGCCCTGGCGCTGCAGGTTGACGAACTCGGTGTCGAGCTCGCGGGTGACGACCATCGACTCGTAGAGCCAGGCCAGTGTCTCGGGTGGGAGGTCTCTGCGGTATCGGGATTCGGCGGTGGCTGCGCCGTCGGGCGCCACCAGTTGAATCGGCTCGCCGAGCTCAGCAAGCGCCGACAATCCAGCCATACCGCCTCCTAGGGTCACTGCGGCGGATCGCGCCGTCAGACGACTGAGGTGCTCAGGGCAGCGGCGGCAGAGCCGGACTCCTGGTGTGGAGCTGTCGGCCGGCACCGGGGTTGTGGCGCCGGGTCGACGATGCGCTGTGCTCGCCGTAGCACTGGGGCACCCCCATTATGCCGACGAACTGTGAACCAGACCACAAATGACGCGGCGCGCGTCGTCGTCAAAGGCACCCCCACGGGGGGATGGACGCCGGGCCGACGGGTTAGGTCGTCGCAGCTAGGGCGCCAGAGCCACGATGCGCTCGGCGCGCCGCAACACCGGCATGTCGACCATCTGACCCTCGAACTGGAAAACGCCTCGCTGGGTGCGCGCGGTGTCGAGGACACGGCGGGCCCACTCCACCTCGCCATCGGTGGGTGTGTAGCCGGCCCGGATCACCGCGACCTGAGACGGGTGGATGGCCACCTTGGCGTCGAACCCGACCGCGACGGCGTCGTCGACCTCGGCACGCAGGCCGTCGAGGTTCTTGATGTCGAGATACACCGAGTCCAACGCCAGCCGGCCGTACGCCTTGGCGGCCAGCAACGTCTGCGAACGCACGTGGCGGGCCACCTCGCGGTAGGAGCCGTCGGGGTAGCGATTGGCCGTCCCGCCGAGCACGGCGAACAGATCCTCGGCACCCCACATCAGGGCGTACGCGTTGTCCACGCGCGCCAGGTCGACCACATTGAGCGCACCGAGCGGTGTTTCGATGAGCACCACGACCTGCCGGGGGGCGAGCGCGGCGACCTGCTCCGGTGACTCGGTCTTGGCGAGCATCACCGTCGTGTACGACGTGCCGGCCAGCGCCTCGAGGTCGGGTTCGTGGTCGGGGGTGCCGGCGGGGTTGACCCGCACCACAGTGCGCGCCGGATCCAACGGGGTGTCGACGAGCGCTTTGCGCGCGGCCTCGCGATCCTTGGCAGCCACACCGTCCTCCAGATCGAGGATCACGATATCGGCTGCTGCAGCGGCCTTCTCGAATCGCTCCGGCCTGTCAGCCGGGCAGAACAACCACGCGGGACCGACAGCCAGTGCCATCGTCACTCTCCTTCGGGGCGCTTGCGCACCATGGTCTTGCGCGACGCCGTGGCCACGATGTCGCCGTGCTGGTTGCGGCCGGTGTGGGCGAAGGTCACGATGCCCTCGCCCGGGCGGCTCTTGGACTCCCGCTTGTCGACGACCTCGGTCTCGGCGTACAGCGTGTCACCGTGGAACAGTGGCTTCGGGAATGCGACCTCACCGAAACCGAGATTGCCGACGATGGTGCCCTGCGTGAGCTGCGCGACGGACAGACCGACCAGCGTCGAGAGCGTGAACATCGAGTTGACCAGGCGCTGGTGGAACGGCGGCAACGCATCCGAGAACGCGGCGTCAAGGTGTAACGCCTGAGTGTTCATCGTCAGTGTGGTGAACAAGACGTTGTCGGCCTCGGTGATCGTGCGCCCCGGCCGGTGCTGGTAGAGTACGCCGGTCTCGAACTCCTCGAACCAGAGCCCGCGCTGGACGACGATCGTCTTCGGGGTCACATCGCTCATTACAGACCCAGCTCCCGCCCGATCAGCATCAGCTGCACCTCCGTTGTGCCCTCGCCGATTTCGAGGATCTTGCTGTCGCGGTAGTGTCGTGCCACGGGATACTCGTTCATGAACCCGTAGCCGCCGAAGATCTGCGTGGCGTCGCGGGCGTTGTCCATCGCCGCTTCACTCGAGACCAGCTTGGCCACCGCGGCGGCCTTCTTGAAGGGCTTGCCCGCGAGCATCAGCGCGGCGGCGTCGTAGTAAGCCGCGCGGGCGGCGTGCGCCCTGGCTTCCATCCTGGCGATCTTGAACGCGATCGCCTGATTGGTACCGATCGCCCGGCCGAAGGCGTGCCGCTCCTTGGCGTACTTCACGCTTTCGTCGACGCATCCTTGGGCGGCACCGACCGACAGCGCCGCGATCGCGATCCGACCCTCGTCGAGGATCCGCAGGAAGTTGGCATAGCCGCGGCCGCGTTCGCCGAGCAGGTTCTCCTCGGGCACACGCACGTCGTCGAAGCTGAGCGGGTGGGTGTCCGACGCGTTCCAACCGACCTTGTTGTAGGCCGGTTCGGCGGTGAACCCCGGTGTGGGCACCGGCACCAGAATCGACGAGATCTCCTTCTTGCCGCCGGTCTCCCCGGTGACCGCGGTGACCGTGACCAGCTTGGTGATGTCGGTTCCCGAATTGGTGATGAACTGTTTGGACCCGTTGATCACCCAGTGTCCGTCGTCGAGCCGGGCGGTCGTCTTCGTCGCCCCAGCGTCACTACCTCCGCCTGCTTCGGTCAAACCAAAAGCGCCCAAAGCCTTTCCGCTCGCCAGCAGCGGCAGCCACTCCTGCCTCTGGGCCTCCGTGCCGAACCGGTAGACCGGCATCGCACCCAGCGAGACGCCGGCCTCCAGGGTGATCGCCACGCTCTGGTCGACCTTACCCAGCTCTTCGAGCGCCAGGCACAGCGCGAAGTAGTCGCCGCCCATGCCGCCGTACTCCTCGGGGAACGGCAGGCCGAACAACCCCATCTCGGCCATCCCCGAGACCACCTCGTACGGGAACGAGTGCTCTTCGTCGTGCTTGGCCGCGACCGGCGCCACCACGCTCTGCGCGAAATCCCGCACGGTCTTGGCCAGCTGCTCGTAATGGTCGGGAAGTGTCCCGGTGGCCAGGTTATTGTTCATGCGCGATTCGCTCCGCTTCTCGCTGGACTGTCATGACTGCGGCTCCTCGGTTGCCGTTATCCGGGCCAGCACCTGGCCCACTTTCACCTGTTCGCCCGCACCGATCAGCAGGTCGACCACTCCGTCCACGGGGGCGGACAGCGCGTGCTCCATCTTCATCGCCTCGACAGTGACCACGACGGTCCCGGCGGTCACCGTGGCACCGTCCTCCACCCCGACGGCGACTACCGCGCCCGGCATCGGGCTGGTCAGTTCGGCGTCGCCGCTGTGGGCGTCGTCGGGCCGCACGGGGGCTTCCCGGACCTCCTCAACCAGTGTCACCCGTCCCGCACCGCCCAGCCACACCTGATGACCGGCTCCGGCGACGAGGTACTCCGTGCGCACCCCGTCGAGGGTGACGGCCAGCAGGTCGGCGGCCAGAGTCGCACTCAGCGTACGGCTTTCGCCGCCCTCGACGGTGGCCGTGGCCTCCTGGGGTGTGCCGGTCAGCCAGACGTGGTCGGTGCGTTCCCCCGCCCGCAGCCGGATCGGCGTCGGGGCATGCCCGGCGATCCGCCAGCCCGACGGCACCTCCCACGGACTCGCCGGCGCCCCCGGCCATGACCGCAGCCATCGATAGGCCGCCGCCGCGACGAGTTCCGCATCCGTCGCCGGCGCCGGCGCGAAATCCGGCAGCCGTCGATCCAGCAGCCCGGTGTCGAGATTTCCGGCGACCACGTCGGGATCGGCCAGCAGGAAGCGCAGGAACTCCACATTGGTGGTCAGTCCCAGGACCGCGGTATCGCCCAGCGCCCGATCGAGAGCGCGCAGAGCGCCGGGCCGGTCCCCGGCATGGGCGACCACCTTGGCCAGCATCGGGTCGTAGTCGCTGCCGACCACCGTGCCGCGCCTCAGTCCGGAATCCACCCGCACGCCGGGCGCGGCGGGTTCGCGCAGCGCGAGAACATCGCCCCCGGTGGGCAGGAAGTTGCGGTCCGGGTCCTCGGCGTACACACGGGCCTCGATGGCGTGGCCGTCGAGGCGGATGTCCTCCTGCGCCACCGGCAACTTCTCCCCCGCGGCGACACGGACCTGCAGTTCGACCAGATCCAGCCCGGTGACCATCTCGGTGACCGGGTGCTCGACCTGCAATCGGGTGTTCATCTCCATGAAGAAGAACTCATCGGGGCGGTCGGCGGACACGATGAACTCGACGGTGCCGGCACCGGTGTAGTCGACGCTGCGCGCGGTGTCGCAGGCGGCCGCACCGATACGCGCACGGGTCTGGGCGTCCAGCAGCGGTGACGGGGCCTCTTCGATGACCTTCTGATGGCGACGCTGCAGACTGCACTCGCGCTCACCGAGGTGCACCACATTGCCGTGGGTGTCGGCGAGCACCTGGACCTCGATGTGGCGGGGATTGAGCACGAACCGTTCAAGAAACAGCGTGTCGTCACCGAACGCCGACGCTGCCTCGCGACGAGCACTGGCCAGGGCCGAAGGTAGGTCCGCGGCTTCGTGCACCACGCGCATGCCCTTGCCTCCGCCTCCCGCGGAGGGCTTGATCAGCACCGGGAAGCCGACCTCGGCCGCACCGGCGATCAGGTCGTCGTCGGTGAGACCGGGACGGGAGATGCCCGGCACCACGGGAACCCCGAACGCCGACACCGCGGCCTTGGCCGAGATCTTGTCGCCCATGGTCTGGATCGCCGACACCGGCGGGCCGATGAATGTGATCCCGGCGTGTTGCAGCGCCTCGGCGAATTGTGCGTTCTCCGACAGGAATCCGTACCCGGGATGCACTGCCTGGGCGCCGGTGCGCTCGACGGCCGACAGCAGTGCATCGATCGACAAGTAGCTCTGCCGCGCCGGCGCGGGCCCGATCCGCACTGCCACGTCAGCCTCGGCGACGTGCCGGGCGCCGGCGTCAGCGTCGCTGAACACCGCCACCGAGCGAATTCCCATGGCGCGCAACGTCCGGATCACCCGAACGGCGATCTCGCCCCGGTTGGCCACCAGGACGGTGTGAAACATCCCGTCGCTGCGCTCGCCCTGGATGTGAAACATCCCGTCGCTGCGCTCGCCCTGGATGTGAAACGTCGTGTGGTTCATATTCCTCACATCCTGAAGACGCCGTAGGACACCGGCTCCAGAGGCGCCTGGGCGGTCACCGAAAGCGCCAGTCCGACAATATCTCTGGTGTCGGCGGGGTCGATGACACCGTCGTCCCAGAGCCGGGCGGTGGAATAGTACGGGTTACCCTGGTCCTCATACTGAGCGCGGATGGGCGCCTTGAACGCCTCCTCCTCCTCGGGCGTCATGTCCCCGCGGACGGTGGCCAGCACCGAGGCGGCCTGCTCGCCACCCATCACCGAGATACGGGCGTTGGGCCACATCCACAAAAAGCGTGGTGAATACGCCCGCCCGCACATCGAGTAGTTGCCGGCGCCGTAGGAACCGCCGATCACCACGGTGAGCTTCGGGACCCGCGCGCACGCCACGGCGGTGACCATCTTGGCACCGTGCTTGGCGATGCCGCCCGCCTCGTAGTCGCGCCCCACCATGAACCCGGAGATGTTCTGCAGGAACAGCAACGGTACGACGCGCTTGTCGCACAGCTCGATGAAATGTGCACCCTTGACCGCCGATTCGCCGAACAACACCCCGTTGTTGGCGACGATGCCGACAGGGTGCCCGTGAATGCGAGCGAATCCGGTCACCAGCGTGGTGCCGTACTCGGCCTTGAATTCGGAAAATTCCCCACCATCGACGATGCGGGTGATCACCTCGTGCACGTCGTAGGGAACCCGGGAATCGACCGGGACCACGTCGTAGAGCTCGGTCTGCTCGGCGACCGGATCGGCCGCCGGCGCCACCTGCCAGGGCGGCTCGGCCCGGGGCGCCAGCGTGCTCACGATGTTGCGGACGATCCGCAACGCGTCGCGATCGTCGTGCGCCAGGTGGTCTGTCACGCCAGACACCTTGGAATGCAGGTCGCCGCCGCCGAGTTCCTCGGCGGTCACGACCTCGCCGGTGGCCGCCTTCACCAAGGGCGGACCACCGAGGAAGATGGTGCCCTGGTTGCGGACGATCACGGCCTCGTCGCTCATCGCCGGCACGTAGGCCCCGCCCGCGGTGCACGAGCCGAGCACAGCGGCGATCTGCGCGATCCCTTTGGCACTCATGGTCGCCTGGTTGTAGAAGATGCGACCGAAGTGCTCGCGGTCCGGGAACACTTCGTCCTGGCGGGGCAGGAACGCGCCACCGGAGTCCACCAGGTAGATGCACGGCAGACGGTTCTGCAGCGCGATCTCCTGGGCGCGCAGGTGCTTCTTGACCGTGATCGGGTAGTACGTGCCGCCTTTGACAGTGGCGTCGTTGGCCACGATCATGCATTCGCGCCCGGAGACGCGGCCGATCCCGGCGATCATCCCCGCTCCCGGGCACTCGTCGTCATACATGCCGTCGGCGGCCAGCGCGGCCAGCTCCAGGAACGGGCTTCCCGGGTCGAGTAGACCGTCGACGCGATCGCGCGGCAGCAATTTCCCGCGGCTGACGTGGCGCTCGCGTGCGCGCTCAGGACCGCCGAGTGCCGCGGCAGCCAGCTTGCTCCGCAACTGATCGACCAGCGCGACGTGACTGTCGCGGTGAGATGTCCGCGCTGCCATCCGGGAACCACCTTTGAGTTAATGACGGCTAACCGGGTGGTATGTTAAGCACCATTAACTGATGATGTCCAGCATCGACGGGAGGTTCACGTCATGACCACTACGGACGCGACCTCGCCACGCAGCAGGGCCAAGTCCGACCGCCGCGGCCAACTCGTCGCCGCAGCCGAGCGCCTGATCGCCGAACACGGCTATCTTGCGGTGCGACTGGAGGACATCGGGGCGGCCGCCGGTGTCAGCGGTCCGGCGATCTACCGCCACTTCCCCAACAAGGAAGCGCTGCTGGTGGAGTTGCTGGTGGGCATCAGCACCCGCCTGCTGGCCGGCGGAGGCGAGGTGGTCGCGCAGGCCGCCGACGCCGATGCCGCACTGGAAAGGCTGATCGACTTCCATCTGGACTTCGCGTTGGGGGAACCCGACCTGATCCGCATCCAGGACCGCGACCTCGGCAACCTGCCCGCTGCGGCCAAACGCCAGGTTCGCCGCAAGCAGCGGCAGTACGTCGAGATCTGGGTGGAGGTGCTGCGGCGGCGCAACCCGGAACTCACCGAGGCGGACGCGCGACTAATGGCGCACGCGGCGTTCGGGCTGCTGAACTCGACGCCGCACGGCGTGAAACCCGGCCTCACGAAAACGGCCGAGGCCAGCTTCCGGACCGTCCTCAAAACGATGACGGTCGCGGCGCTGACCTCGGCCGGCCTACGCGGGTGAAGCGCTAATACCAGACTTTTCGACCACCGACCGGCCGCCCGACGGAGCCGAGCACCCAGAACACGGCGCCGATCACCAGCAGGACCACACCGATGTAGGTGAGGATGGACATGCCGAACACGAGCCCCAGGATCAGCAGGATCGCACCGAGGACGATCATGATCTCACTCTTCCCTTCCAGTTTTAATTCAGTTATCCAGTCAGCGATTTACTGGCTGGGTTCGGGGACATTGCAATCCGTCACCTTCGGATTGACTCCCGCGTAATTCAGTGGCCCCGCCACCACCGTCAGTGCAATGCTTCCGGCTGTGGCGCAATTGGCTTCACCACCACTGAAATAGTCACGCTGATATGCGGCGAAGACGCCGATCAATAACCAGACGAGCACAATGACGCCGAGAGCTCCTCGCATGCGTGCCTCCTCCGTCTGCGCGGCCTTGTGGCGCGCAGCTGAGATTTACCCCGCAGAAAATTGCGGTAAACCTCGGCGGCGACAGGTCAATCGGCGAAAGCGTCGGTCAGCCACGCGGTCATGGCTTTTCGCAACACGGCACGGTTCTCGCGCTTGTCGATTTCATGGCCGTCGTCGTCGAACGTCAACAGCTGCACCGGCCTGCCGAGCTCGGTCAGCGTGTCGTACATCTGCTGCGACTCGCTCGGGGGCACGTTGGTGTCGTTGAGGCCGTGCACCAGCAGCAGCGGCGCGGTGATCTTGGCCGCCCGCGGCAGCGGGGACAACCGGTCGAGCAGGTCCTGATCACTGACGGGGTGCCCGTATTTGGGGTACGCCGCGGCGGCGATCCATTGTTCGGTGCTGCGGTACCAGGTGTTCAGATCGCTCATGCCGCAGATGCTGATCCCGGCAGCGAACTCGTCGGGATGGAACGCCAGTGCCGCCTGGGTCAGGTAGCCGCCGTAGGACCAGCCGCAGCACGCCACCCGGTCGGCCGGAGCGTACCCGTTACCCACCAGGAAGCGGGCCGCGTCGGCGACATCGTCGATCGCGGCGAACCGGCGCTCGCGGTCGTCGGCGTGCATGAAGGCCCTGCCGAACCCGCCCGAACCGCGCACATTGGGCAGGAAGACGCAAATCCCCTTGTCCAGCAGCGCCGGGAAAAACTCGTTGTAGCCCGGCCTACCCTGTCCCTCGGGTCCTCCGTGCAGGAACAGCATCGCGCCGATCGTGTCCACGCCGTCGGGAGGACGGAACAGCCAACCGCTGAAGGTCAACCCGTCGCGGGCGATGATCGTCTCCAGCGTGGGGTCAGCCGATACCGGACCACTGCTCGGTTCGCGGTCGACCAGCTGCCATTCACCGGTGCGCGGATCCACCAGCTCGACCGTCGGCGGCTTGGAGGGACCCTCGACGGTCAGAGCCAGCATCGACCCGCCGGCGCTGATACTCAGCTCGCCGGCCACCATGCCGGGCAGCGGGATCGGGTCGTGCAGCGTGTAGTCGGCATACTCCAGGATCTGTAATTCGCTGGCGCCGTGCAGGTTCCACAACATCGCCACCGTCGACAGATCGTCACTGACGACGAACTCATCGAGTTCGTAGCCCGGCCTCTCGGCCAACACCTGGTAGGACACCCCGTCCGCGGTCACGATCACCTCCAGCAGGCGGGCGTGCTGAGCTCCGTTCTCGCTGCGGATCAGCGCACGCACATAGCCTTCGGTGCTGTTGAGGCCGTACTCCTTGGCCGGTTGGTAGAGCTCGGTGGTCTCGCCGTCGGGCCCGGAACGCAACCGGCGCGGACTGTGGTCGTCGAGAATGATCCCCGTGTCGGTGGTGGACCCGGGATCGTATGGCAGCAAGGCGGTTTCGGTGAGGCCACGCAGCATGATGAGCTCGCGATAGCCGCGGGGCCCGACCCGCACCAGCGAAGCCCCGGCCCAGGCATCGACGAGTCGGCCGCCCGAGCGGCGGTCCAGCACCGTGACGGGCCCACCGGACGGGTCGAGCAGACATGAGCTGCCCACCCCGTCTTCTCCGGTCAGGATCGCAGCGACCAGGGATCCGTCCCAACTGATCAGCTCGGCGGTGCCTTCCACCCCCTCGGGCCAGCTGTCGATCCTGCGCGCGTCGCGGTCGTCGGGATCCGTTGTCACCACCCAGATCTGGCTGCGACTGCCACCCTCGGGGGCCACCTGGCACGCCAACCAGTGCCCGTCGGCGGAGTGCAGCACCCGCGTGACGGAGCCCTCGACGGGGAGCTCGACGTCGCGCGACGAGCTCGCCCGCCACCCACGCAGGAACCGCTGTACCGCCCTCGGGTACCCGCCGTCGTCGACGAGATGGGCGAACGCGGTGGCGTCGGGAGACATCGACGCGCCGTATATCCGGCGTACCTGTTCTGCCACGGTTCCCGATTGTGCACGGTCGGCAGGCGTGATGACGGGGTGGACCGGCGCCGGGGCGCCTTGAGCGGTCGCACAGGTACCCTGCAGCCATGAGGTGGGCATGACGGAGTCACCCTTCGGCCGCGGACGCGAGGAGCAATCCGGCTGGAGCGGACGCGAGGAGCAATCCGGCTGGAGCGGACGCGAGGAGCAATCCGGCTGGAGCGGACGCGAGGAGCAGCCGGGCCATCCCGGTTATTCCGGTTACTCCGATCCCGCGTACGCCAGCCAGACGCCGTACGGCCAGGCGTATCAGCCGCCGTCGGCGCCCCGCCCGACAGAGCGCATGCCCGCCTACTCGCCGTACGGGTACGACCCGTACGCGATGGGGCAGTATCCGTCGCCGCAGCCGCCGGGCCAGGGGTCCGAGCCGCCGCCGGAGGGACCGAAGTCGCCGCGCTGGCTGTGGATCGTCGCGGGAGTGGCGGTGCTCCTGGTGATCGGCCTGGTGATCGCACTGGTGATCGTCAACAGCTCGCGGCAACAGACGGTCGTGGCTCCGTTGCCGTCGGCGCCGGAGCCGACGTTCACGACGCCGTCCCCGCCGACGACGTCGCGCACACCGACTACCAGGCCCACGACGCCGGTGCTGCCCGTTCCCACGCTGCCGAGCACGCCGCGGACTTCGCCCACCGCACCGAGGGTGCCGGGCGCCACCGACACCGTCGTCTACACCGTCGACGGCAACGGGCGCGCCATCAACATCACCTACGTCGACACCGGCGGGCTGCTGCAGACCGAGTTCAACGTCATGCTGCCGTGGAGCAAGGAGGTTGCGCTGCCTCGACCCGGCGAGGATTCGGCGAGCATCAGCATCATCAACGTCGGGCGCGAGGTGACCTGTTCGATCACGCTGAACGGCGCGCAGCTCGACCAGCGCACCGGGATCGGCCTGACCATCTGCACCCCGAAGCGCTAAGCCTCGATCCACCGATGAATCGCCTGTTCGGAGGGTGTTGATGTAAGGAAAGTGCCCTTTGAGCTGGGATGATTGGAGTTACCACACTTCGATCAGCCCACGTTCAGAAAGGCACTTCCGGTGCAA
>NZ_JBTBFV010000081.1:0-18550 GCF_054786995.1 Mycobacterium sp. ZZG | reverse complement strand
CACTGGGAAAGCCCGCACCACCCGGCGACACGGGACCACCCCGCCATACCCAGAACCACACAACCGGATTCGCGACGCAATCGCATCTCAACGCACGACTGCCATCACCCTCGACGAAAAATCCGGGTTAGCAGCATGCCCGACTCGTCGCCGCGAGTCGTGCCCGTTACAGGCCTGCCTCGAAGTGCTCTTTCCGGGCTGACGCCGCCAACGACGTCGTCTACTGGAATGAAATTAACGTCGCCATGCCCATCGTCGCAGAGCAGTATGCGTTTGTCATCGGAGTCGATACCCACGCCGCCACCCACTCGTTCGCGCTGATCAACGCCACCAACGGCGGCATCATCGCCCAGGCTGTGTTCCCAGCGTAAAGCGTTGCCACACAGATTCAAGGCAATCGCAGCATGGCGAGAACGCAAGGAAGACCCAGTGATCGCGACCTGCAGGCAGGAAGCGATCCGGTTGGCCAAGCGCATCGTGGCTCTTGACAGCGAGCTGGTCAACAACCGTAAGAGTCTCGATTCCCTCGTCGAGGACGTCGCGCCCGAACTCTGCGAGCTGCCCGGGGTGGGTTCGGTCGTAGCCGCCTGCGTCCTGACGGCGTGGTCACATCCAGGGCGCGTGCGGTCTGAGGCGGCGTTCGCCGCGCTCGCCGGCACCTGCCCGATCCCGGCATCATCAGGAAACACTCTGCGGCACAGGCTCAATCGTGGGGGCGACCGCAGGCTCAACCGTGCATTGACGACGGTCGTCATTGTTCGGACGCGCACCCACGCCCCGACCCGCGCCTATGTTGCCCGCCGCCGCGCCGAAGGCCGCACCACCAAAGAGATCATGCGTTTGCTCAAGCGCTACATCACCCGACAGCTCTACCGAACCCTGGCCGCGGCACACCCGGTGCCCGCAACCCCTCGACACGATATAGAAGCATCCTGTTTCTGCCGGAGGCTCTGGCTATTGGATTTCGACCAGGGGTTGGTCGGTCCGTTGGGCATCGTAAAACGTGGCTTCGAACTCCGCGGGCGGGACGTCGTTGAGGTAGCCGTGGAGCCGGCTGGTGTTGTGCCAGTAGACCCACCCGAGGGTGGCCAGTTCGACGTCCTCGACGGTTGACGGTCTTCCACGGCCCGTTGCGGGCGGGTCCGTAGATCAGCTCGGCCTTGTAGTAGCCGTTCACCGTCTCCGCGAGAGCGTTGTCGAAGCTGTCCCCGATCGACCCTATGGAGGGGACCGCGCCGATCTCAGGAGCCTCCGGGATTTCCAAGGCGATTCAGCCCGAATGTTGGGAGCTTTGGACCGCACTCCGCGGCAACGGGCACGATGGCGCATGTGCGCGGCACGTGAGCACTCGGGCACGGCGTGCCTCGATTTTGCCGCGTTTGGGCTCCCTTGCGATCTCCGCCAAAACCCTGCAGGGACCCTTGGAGGCCGAATCTGGGCCGATCATCCAAACGCGCTGTTCATCCGATGAACTCTAGGGAATCGGAAACTTTGGACGCAGATTGTTGTCGGGTCCTGATCTCAACCACTCCCAACTGAAAGGAGATCACCATGTCCATATCCACGAAAGCCCAGCACGGAGGCGACGAGATTCCCGAAGGCACCTTCCACGGAGGCGACGAGATTCCCGAAGGCACCTTCCACGGAGGCGACGAGATTCCCGAAGGCACCTTCCACGGAGGCGACGAGATTCCCGAAGGCACCTTCCACGGAGGCGACGAGATTGCCGAAGGCACCTTCCACGGTGACCCGGTTCCCGGTTCCTACCTGGGACGGGACGAAATCCGCACATTCATCTGAATCGAGTAACCACGTGGCCCGGGGTGCACCACACCCCGGGCCACGTTCCCGATGAACCAAATCTCAACTACGAGAAAACATCCAGCCATCAACGAAAGGAAACCGATCATGGCGAAGTCCAAGTGCGCTGTGTGCAGCGGAAGCGGCAAGTGCAAGGCGTGCGGTGGCGCCGGCCTAGAGTCGGTGAGCTGCCGGACCTGCAACTTCGGTAAGTGCCCGCGCTGCCACGGCTCCGGCGTGGACTCGGTGCGATGACCTCCGGCGCTGTTCACTATCGGGCATCGGGCGGAGTGGACTTCACGTTCCGCTTCACCTGGATGCCCGCAGAAAACACCTGGCGTATCTACATCGAGCGCCAACCGTCGTACGGGTCGCGTGCCACGGGCGCGCACTCGACCCATCGACTCGGGCTGCCCAACCGCCCTTATATCTGCTGGACGGATCGGCTCACAAGCTATGAGGCGGCGCGCAAGGTCGCGGCCATGTGGGCCGATGCGACCCAGCGCTACATCGCCACGGGGCAGTTCCCCCCGCCGTCGCGCACAGATCACGTGCGCGACCAATCCACCCACTCGCGGCACACCGAGCAGCAACTGCGCACCGCGCTGTCTGAAGGTGCCCAGACGGCTCGAACCGCACGACCAGCTCAACACCCAACCTCTGGAACAAACCGTCCCGGAATGTTCCGTCGACTCCTCGAAAGGATCGGATGACCATGACCATCACCCACATGTTCCCCGCAGCCATGTCGGATGCATTGCAGTTCTTCGGGTTCGGACTAAGCAACCGCTACCGAGCAGCGGACACCATTGAGGCGGCACCCGCCCCGACTCTCGATGGGTACCGACGTATCACGCCGGCTGACCTGACGGGGCCGGAACCGCTCTACGTCACCCGTGAGGTAATGGGCGAAATCGAAGCCACCGTTGGCGCCATGCCAGCCGAACAGGGTGGCATGTTCGGTGGTACACGCGCCCGTGGCGTCGTCGCACATTACAAGTTTGACGACTCCGCGCGACGGACACAGGCTACCTACTCCCCCGATACAAAGATGCTGAACAGCTTCCTTCGGGAGACGTGGAATCCGGCCGGAATCGACTTCCTCGGTTTCGTCCACAGCCACCCGCGTGGCATGTGGCGACCCAGCACCGGTGACCGGGTGTACGCCGAGCGGATCCTCGACGCACTCCCTGCCGTGGACCGCTTGTTGCTGCCGATCGCCCAGACTCGTCCCGACACAGGAAGTTTCGTACTTCATCCGTTTGTTGCGACCCGCGGACGACACGGAGTGAAGATCGACAAGGTGCCGCTGGTCACGATTCGCGATGAAGCCGTGCCAGCGACGCTGACCGACCCAGCCTTCGATCGTGTTCACAACGCGTACGACCTCGTCGCGACGGCCTCGACCCGGCTTGTCCTAGTCGGTGTCGGTGGGGCGGCCAGTTTCGCAGAGTCGATGGCCCGAGCTGGCATCGGAGAGTTTGTGCTCATCGACCCCGACATCGTCGACTTGCCGAACATCGGAACACAGCAGGTCTATCGTCGTGATCTGGGCCGCCCCAAGGTCGATGCCGTCGCGGACCGCATCCTCGACGTCAACCCGAACGCGCGGGTGATTGGCATACAGGCGCATCTGGACGATCTCGACGACGACATGATGCGACGGTTGACGCATCGGCCGCTGCCCAGCAGTGAGCAGGGCGGCCCGGCTACCACCATCCTGTGCGGCTTCACGGACAACTTTTGGGCGCAAGCTCGGGTGAATCGACTCGCGCTGCACCTCGGTGTTCCGATGCTCGCTGCCCAGGTGTACCAGCAGGGCAAGGGCGTCGAGGTCAGCTTCCACGTCCCAGGGCGCTCCGTCGCGTGTGGGCGCTGCGTACTGGGTGGCCGCTACCGCGCTCATCTCGAGCGGGGCTACGAGAACACCGTCACCTCCCACGGCACCCCGCTGTGGGCCACCGAGCGACTCAACGAGCTCAAAGCTCAGGTTGCTCTGGCCATCATCCACGGAACCAGCGCGGTGGCCAAAGAGGACCATCCCGCTGTCATGAGGTATGCCTCGCTGCTCGACCGGATCGTCACGCGCAACCTCATCCAAGCGCGCCTTGATCCCCACATCGACCTGCCCGCTTTCACGAAGGCGTTTGCCGACGCGGACACGGAGCGACTTGTCAGCGACGAAACCCTCTGGCTGCCACAGGAACCCGAGAACGAACAGACGGGCTACGCGCCGTGCGGCGACTGCGGCGGCACCGGTGACCTCACCGCCTGCACCGGCAGCTTCGACAGCACACACGTGACCCGCGGATCTGACTGGCGCTCCAGCCGACTGGACGCTGATTGCCACATGGCATGAGCACATCCCGACATTCCAAAGACGGAGGTAGCTATGGCCGATATTCAGCCGCACACGTTTCACTCCACCGGGCTGCCGCTGAGCTCGATGCTCGCCGGCAGCACAACGTGGGAACGCACGCTGGTACCAATCGAGCCCGCCGTCCGAGCGACGGTGGGCATCGCAGCGGGGCTGCTCGGGATCGTCGTCGTACTCGAGTACACACTGCTGGGCAATCTCGCGGGAATGGGAGGCCCGGCGTTCTTCATTCTTGGGTGGTCATGGTTCCAATCATTGCTAACTGCAACCGAACTGCTTCTCTACCCGTGCATGGGTCTGCTTGGTTTGCTCGCCATGACGGCGGTGCTGACTCAGGGGTGGTCCATCGCGGGCAGGCGATTGCAGCGCGTGGTAGGCGGACTCGTCGTCGCCTCCATCGTCTGCCTACTGCCGGCCATTGGTCTGGTAATCATCACCCTGTTGAACCTGGCCGCGTGGCTGGCCATGGTCGCACTGATCGCGACAGCGGTCTTCTGCATGGCCGCCCTCGCGGACTGAGTTCCTCTCAGAGCACCTCACAAATCCCATCCGGAAAGGATCGCCACTATGACTGCACCACAACGTACGCCCGCTTCGCCGAACGTGCGGCACAACTTAGCCACCATCGCTGCGCCTCCCCAGTTGCATCCGACTCCACCACCCAAACTCAAAGTGCTAGCGGTCGCGGTCGCGCGACGTGCTGCCCGCAGTGGGCTCAACGCCGAATTCCTTGGCTTCGACCCGCTGTTCACTCAGCCGAGGCTGTACGGAGAGGGCGATGCCCCATGGGTAGTGTGCCCCGCCGCACATGATCCGATGATCGCCGAAGGACTCCCGATTCCCGATTGCCAGCGGCGGCAACTCAAGGCGTACGTCGACGCGGGGATGGACTTCCCACACATCTACCTCGCCCACGAAGTGGCCAAGCGATCGGCGCACCGTGTCGGCAAACCGGTGCTGGAGCACCATCGCGCGCTGACGGATTCGGAAGCCAAACAGTTGATTGTCCGGCCGAATGCCCCAGCCACCACTCGGAAGACGGCGCACCGTCTCGACACGGCAGCGCGCGCACTCGGCCGCGGACTGCGCGCGACGGGGACGGCGACCGCCGTCGTGACGGCTGGGGCCGTCGCGATCCCCCTCTTGATGGCGGACGGCCTCGACCCGGCTGTCCTGGGCGCAGTGACGTTGCCGGGCGCCAATCGCACGCCAACCGCACCGGCGGCGTGGTTCTTACTCGCGCACTGGGATTGGTGACCACCGTGTGCGACGACTCGACCCAACCCTCTGTTCACCACCCACTCAACCCGAAAGGAATGACATGAGCAGCCTGCTCCTGGCCCCAACCCACCAACTTCTCGCACTCGAGGAACGCGCCCGTCGTTGCTGCCTCGCGTTCAACGAAGAGCCACTTCCGCCGGGGACGTCACAGCCCACGGCACGGGTCGGTATCGAGATCGACCCGGACACGGGGCGGTCGCTGCTCCATGTCGAACGGGGCATCTACTACGCCGGTCCCTCTGACGACCTCGCCGCATGGTTCGCGTCAGGCACCCGCGTGTTCGAGGATTACGACGAACTTCGGGGATGGCTGGCGGGGCCGCTTGCCGCGGCGTATGCCGACGGCGCCCCGAACACCGAGGATTTGGCGGCTCCAATCACCGTCCCCCCGCTCCTCGTGGATCCCGTTCACATGCAATCGGTCCTCACCGATGAACTCATCGGACAACAACGCAGCATCGACCAAATGGTCGCGGCGACGGCGTTGCACCTCGCGCGTCGAGTGCCGCGCCGGCCGCTGACCGCGCTCGCCCTAGGACCGACCGGGGTCGGCAAGACACTGCTCGCAGAGTCAGTCGCCACTGCGATCGGCGAGGTCAGCGGTCAACCCTGTGGCTACCTGCGCATAGATATGACCGAGTTCCAGGAGCGGCACAGCGTGTCCAAATTGCTTGGCGCACCACCCGGTTACGTCGGCTTCGGCGACGATTCACCGCTTGTCGAGACGCTGCGCAACAACACACGCGCCGTCATCCACATCGACGAAGTCGAAAAGGCCCACGCTGACGTGTTCCTGGCGATCATGAACTTGATGGACGCCGGGCGCCTGACACCAGCCCAGGGACCGGTAGTCGACGCACGCCACGCGATCTTGATATTCACGACCAATCTCGGCGCCGATGTGCTCGCCGAACGCCTCGCCACGACCCCATCGATCGGCGACGACGTTGTGGTCAGGGACGCGCTCGTCCGCCAGACCTTGCGCACCCACGGCATCGTGCCCGAACTCGTCGGCCGACTGCACACACTGCTCGTGTTCGACCCGTTGCACGATGAGCATCTAGACGAGATCCTGCACAGGTCCATCGTCCGTGAGGCGGCCACCTTCGGCCTGGAGGTTGACAGGGTCGGCCCGGAAGTCCTCGCACACCTTAAAAAGCACCGCCCGGATCCCGGATCGGGTGTACGTGCATGGGAACATCTCATCGCCGTCGAACTGGGCCCAGCACTGCTCGACGCTTGTCGGCAGAACGTATCTGGCGCGATTTCCGTACAGGGGATCCCCCCCGCCATAACACCGTCGCCGTAACCCGCGGCGCCCCCGCAATGTCCGCCCGGACGCAAATTGCTCACTGGCCTCGATCACCACGATCACCACGAAAGGAGTTCCACCATGTCCACTTCCATCTCCGCACAAGCCGCCGAAGCGGCCATCGAGCCACCACTCACAGCCGACTCACGCTCGGACAATCCGAGGGCCTGGCAGAAGGGCGCCAATCTGGTCAAGAAACTAGCGATCTCCGCAGTCGCAGTTGCCGCAGTGGCCGGGTTGACCGGCGTGGTTCAGCCGGCAACTGCGGAGGCGGTCACCATCCAAGGTCCGAACCAACTCGGATGGGGACGTGCGGCCGTTCTATTCAACCGAGAGGAAACCCGCCAGATCGGCATCGGAGCGGTACCCGCCATGCCCCCGACTAATCCGGCAGTCGCGGCGTTCATGGCCGCCAGGATGGGTTTGGGTGCCATCGCAATGAACTACTACAACCGGGGCCTGTGCAGCGCCTACCTCGTTTCGGCGCGTCCATGGGACAACCAAGGGTTCACGAGTCGCAAGTGCTAAGTACCCACGGTCCGAGCGGCCCCGGAGTCCGTCACGACTCCGGGGCTGTTTCGGCGTACGAGCACGCCGTTCGTCGCACCGAGGCCCCAAGTTGGGGAAGCCATTAGTAGACGTTGACGCTCGTCGTCAGCTACTCCCCCAATAACTCCGACTTCTTCCCACTCCACGTCACCACCAGCGCATCCCGTGCTCGGCTGCTCGCCACGTAGAGCAGCGACCGTTCCCTGAGCAGCGCCTCGCCCTTCTCTTCGTCCGGGACGGACCGAAGCGTGGCCGGCAGCGGGACGTGCTTGTCGTCGGCACCGGCGAGGACGACGCGCGAGAACTCCATCCCCTTCGCGCGGTGCATCGTCATCACCAACGGTTGGCCGGGTGTTGCCGCACTCTTGTCGAGAGACCTCGCTGTCACGCCACGTTCCCCGAGGCCGCGAACGAAGCGGTCGCGTTCTTCCTGACTGCGGGTGAGGATGGCGATGCTCTCCGGTTCCACGCCATCATCAGCCAGCCATGCCTTGACCTTCGTAGCGACCGCTTCCAACTCGTCGGCCATGTCGGTGCACGGAATGAGCTGCGGCGCAGGGCCGTTGCGGGCCGACCGGTACTCGCTTGTCGATTCCTCGACTTGTTCGAGGTCGGTGTACTCCGCTCCGGAAAGAACGCTCACCGCGAAGTGAAGATTCTGCGCAGTGGTTCGGTAGTTCAGTGTGAGCCGGCGTGACCGGCCGACAATCTTGATCCCGAAGCGGCTTAAAACAATTGGGCTGCCGTAGATGCGTTGATGAGAGTCCTCGGCGATGAACAGGTCGTTGGCGCCTTCCGGCACCAGTGCCCGCAACAACGCCCAGTGTGTCGCGTGCAGATCCTGTGCTTCGTCGACGAGGACGTGATCGGCGAGGAAGGTTCCGTCGGTGTCCGACTTGGTGCGGAGCGCCTCTGCGGCTAGCGCGAGGATCTCCGGGAAGCTGAGCGTCTCGTCCATCTGGCTCTGCCGCCGAAACGCCTCGACAAGCTTCCACACCGCGATCCGTTGCTGCCGGCTCAGCCGCACCCCACGACCAGGCCGCGCGACCTTCGCGTACTGCTCAAGGGTGGTGATGCGATTCGCGAGCACCACTGCCACGTACTCGGTCTCCAGGAATGCCGGCGTCGCCAGCTTGGCATCCAGTCCGGAATCCACACTCTGGGCGACTTCGCGCCAGACTGCATCCGCTGCCGTCCGCTTGGCACTCAATTCCATTGCGCCGCTGCCGAAGATCCGCTCCCCGGCCACGGTCAGCACATCGCGCAAACGATCGAGGACGGCTCTGCCAAGCGCATCGATCCCGCCGACGTAGACGCCGGGTTCGCCCGGCTTCTCCGCGATGCGCACGTTGGGGTCGAGCGCAACCAAGTCGGCCTTGAGACCCTGCGCGAGCGTCGCGTTGAAGGTCGTCAAGACGATTCGCGCGTTGGGGTTGTCGCGGGCGAGGCGGCGCGCGCGGTGAATCGTCACCACCGTCTTTCCGGTACCGGCACCACCGGACAGCCGGAAGGCGCCGCTGAAGTCCAGGTCGACGTACTTGCGTTGTTCTGGATGCAGGAACGTCCGCCAGGCTGCGAAGTCACCGCCCTCGATCACCCGCCGCAGTTCCTCGTCGTCCTCGATGAAGGCGAACTGCATCTTCGATGCTGGCCGGTCGAGCGCCTCGATGATCCGCTGGTCCTCATCGCCCGTGTTGTCGACGGGTTTGTCGGTGAAGCCGTGCTTCTCGCGGATGGTGTCGATCGAGATCCCGGTGGCCAGGTCGAGCAGCGCGCTGCCCTCCCATTCCAGCCCGGCCGCCGCGGCCTCCAGCAAGGCGGCTTCGTCGGGAGCGGCCATCGCCGATGCAGCGAGTGCCGAATCAATTCCCAACCCGTCGGTCAAATCGCTTTGGGTGTAACCGAACCCGGCGAGGTAGGAGGGCTCCGGCTTGGCAGTGACGGCTTGCGCCGTCTGCGTACCACCGGTTTCAGGCGAAGGCGCCTCGCCGATCAGTCCTTCAAGCGTTCCGTTGATCGGATTAACCCGCAGCGTTGCCCGTTCGGCGAGTTTGATCGCGTCGTCGTGCGGCCAGGTCCCCATGTAGATGTAGGTCGTACCGCTCGATTTGTCGTCGATGCGAAACAGGATCGCCCGCCAGTACAAGTCGACGCGTCCGGTGCGGACCCGCGGATCGATCGCGCCCTTCATGGGTTCGATGTGCAGTTTGGGCGACGTGTCGTCGGCGTTGAGCTTCTCGAAGAAGTCGTAGACCTTGTTCTTGACCGAGCCGTCTAGCTTGGACATGCCCTTGCTGTTGGATGCGATTACCAGGTTCGCCATCTACACCACTCCACTTAGCTTCAGCGCCTCAAGAATCTTCGCGGGATCCGGCGGGCAGTACGTCCAGCCGTCGGCCTCGCCGGATCCGTCGATTGCCACACCGACGCGTGCGTCAGCCCAGGCGAAGTCGATGACGTCACCGTCCTCGGTCTCGTATCCGAGTACCGGCAGGGCGGCGCCCGAGTCGGCCAATGCGCGTATCAGGTTGCGTTGGACTTCCGACACCGCTTCGTCGATCAACGACTGCCATTCCGGTGACAGGCTGGGTTCGTCTGGTCCGCCGGACATCGCTGCCGGTGCCGTAGCGAGCAGAGTTCGAGTGGAGACTCGGCTGTGGTCGCTGATCCCGAGCCAGTTGGAGAGACGCAGCCACTGCTTCCAGGCCTTGCTCTCGAGGGCTGCGACGTGTGAATCCCGGTCGTCGACGGCGAGGATGGCGCGCGGTGCTTCGCTGGTGCTGCGTACACCCGCGGTCAGTGTTACTCCGCCGTCAGTCCAGGCCCAGCACACGTCGGTTCCGTCGGTGGTGAAGGGGGCTGGTCCGTCGAGCGCCGCCTGCGCGGCGGAGGGTAGCGCGGCGACGTCGGAGTGGGCGCGGTTGTCGTTGCGCACCAACAGGTATGGCATACACGTGCTCAGGTGCCGCCAGGCGTCGACGTCGGGTTCCACCACGAACTCCAGGAGCTGGGACACCGGGTCCTTGGCCAGTAGTCGCAGGAGTCCCGGCTGGACGTGGAAGCGGCTGGTGACGATGCTTGCCGCTTTCTGGTCGAACCACGGCGGTTCGACCGACTCGGCGGACTTGAAGCGTTGCAGATCGTCGTGACTGAACGACCAGACCAGGTAACCGGCCTTCCGCAATGCGCTGCGCTTGTCCGCGTCGTCGGCGACGCGGTTGCAGCCGGGCACGGCGTGGAAGGCCCGTCCGTCGGCGAAGATGGCGATCTGAGGGATGTCGGGGTCCGCGGTCTGCAGGATGAAGTCGGGTTTCACGAAGTCGAGCGAAACCTGCGGCCGCAGTGACCATTTGCGGGCCTTGGCTCCTTGCAGGGTGATGGTCGCAGATGGCCCGTAGGTTCCCGGTTTCTCGACGACGGCGGCGCCCAGCAGCTTCAGTCGTGCGACGAATGAGGAGTAGAAGTCGCGTTCGAGGAAGGACTCGTCGCTGATCGGTGTCGGGGGTGGTGCTGTTTCGGTGACCTCGGCGGTCCAGTCCTCAAGGGTGGGCGTGGCGTGTGCGCCGACGTCGAGGATGTCGTCGAGCAGTTTGAGCGCCGCGAGTCGGGAGACCTTGTCCATCTCGTGGGGTGCGGCGAAGGGGAGCAGGCAGCGGTGGCATGCGAGTCGTTCCTCGTCGCGGCAGGGGCATTCCCTGACGATGTGCCGCGCGGCAGCCAGTACGGCGAAGACCTTGGTGTGGTCGGCGAATTCGGCGAGGTATCCGGTTCCGCCGGGGACGGTGTCGTGGATCAGGAGGGCACGTCGATCGGGTGCCCACAGTGCGTCGCTGATGGTGGCGACGTCGAGGTGTTCGGGTGAGCCGCCGATCACCTCGCGCAGGCCCAGCATGATGGCTGCGGCCAAGCTGGGGTGGGAGAAGCTGTCGTACTCCATTTGGGGCGGCAGGTGCAGCAGTACGCCTTGGGTGCGTAGGCGTCGCGCCAGCGCGATGTCGCGGACGTCCTCGGTGGGCGATTCGCGCAGCCGACACCAGGTGCGGTGTTCGTAGCGGCTGTTGCGGCCGGCGTCGCGGTCGAGTTGGCCGCAGGAGGCGCACAGCCGGAAGAGGCCGCTGTTGGATTCCTGGCCCGCGATGGTGCGGGGCTTGCCCTTGGATGCGCGGCGGCCGAGGTTGATCCACCGGATGTCGAGGCGCCGCAGGTACTCTGCGCCGAAAGCGGAGCTGGCGCGGAACCACGTGGTGCCCACTTGGGTGGGGTCGACGTCGGCGGCGGTGATGACGGTGAAGGGTTCGCGTTTGCGGTTGTCGCGTAAGTCGCTGATGGTGGCCTCGTCGCGGCGGACTTCGGCGGAGACGCGGGTCATTTCGACGACGGGTAGGTGTTGGCTGACGTCGGCGATGCTGGTGCTGTGACATCGCGGGCAGGCCGATGCTGGTTCGGTGATCATGACCGACGGGCTGATGCCGGCCCAGCCGCATTGGGGGCAGACCTGCCAGGTGTGGATGTTGGATTCGCCGGTACCCAGGTCGACGGCGTCGATGGTGACGGCCAGGCCTTGGGCGTAGAAGGTGGCGCCGGGGGCGAGTTCTGTCAGCGCGACGCGCGAGCCGCGCTGGTAGCTGAGTTGCTCGCCCATGTAGTCGTTGCTGTCGGGGTCGATCCAGGTCACTCCGACGTCGAGGGTGACGGCGTCGTCGAGCAGTGTGTAGTTGGGTAGCACGCCGTAGCGTTCGAGCACCGAGATCCAGTAGTCGCGGGTGAGCGAGTTTATCTGTGCACCAAATAGTTTGCGCGAGCCGCGGGCGATCTTGAGTGCGCGGCGGTCGTCGTCGGTAGCGGCCGGCGAGGCGGCGCGGCGTTCGAACTCGGGCAGGTCGTTCTCGACGGTGGCCAACCGCGCGGTGAGTTCCTCCAGGTCTTGGCGCCAGTGCAGCGACGCGGACAACACCCGCTGCGTCAGGCCACTCGGTCCGCCTTCGGGCGGTGCGCTGGCCCAGGTTCGCAAAGCTGCGATCGCATCGGCGCTGAGGTGTTCGCCGAACTGACCGAGGAACCGGTCGAGCAGCGTGTCGGTGTCCGTTGCGGCGGTTTCCAGTAGCCTTGTCAGCCAGCCGTTTTCGCTGTCGTCGCCGAGCACGGACCTTGCGTCCTTGGGGAGCTCCAGCTGGGGATCGCGGGCGAACTGGTCGACGATGTGGGCGACGTACTGGCGCTGCAGAATCTCCTCCGCGCTCAAGAACGTCGCGGGCGGACGCACGTTGCCCTGGATCACGGAGAGTGGCTCGAACAGTTTAGGGAGGTGCTCACCGCGGCCGCGGACGTACGCCAGTATCAGTGAGTTCCCGGTGAGGCGGCCGGCGCGACCGACGCGCTGAAGGTACGAGGACACCGACCGCGGCAGCGATCCGAGCATGACGGTTGACAGGTCGCCGATGTCGATGCCCATTTCCAGGGTGGGGGTGGCGACGAGCACGTTGGGTGCCTGCGGGTCGGTCCCGCCGCGTTTGAATGCGGTCTCGTAGTCCAGGCGGGTCTTGGTCGGCAGAAGTCCGGTGTGCTCGCGGGCCACGACGCGTTTCATCTCCGTCGACTCGTAAAGCCGGCGGTAGAAGTTGTCGGCCTTGGCGGTGCGGTGCAGTCGGCCGGGACAGCGAGTCAAGGTGCATGGCGCGCCGTCGAGCTCGTCGACGGTGGTGACACTGCCCGGCACCGGGGTCTGGCAGATATCGCAGGCCAGTAGATGCCGGCCGTCCAGCAGGGCCTCCAGTGTGGGGGCGCTGACCTGGACGGTGGCCGGCGCCAGCCCGTACACGGTGGAGCCGGTTTCCGTGGTGACGGTGGTCAGCAGCATCTGGGCGGCCAGTTCGGTGAACAGCGCCTTGGCCAGGAAGGTGCCGTCAGCGGGGCTGACATCCAGGCATCGCGAGGTCCACTGCGCGTACCACGACGATGAGGCGGTGATCGGGTCGAATCCTTCGGGGAGTGCGCCTGCACCCGATTTCAGCGCCGGAAATGCCGGTGCAGGGCGGCCTTTCGGGAAGGCGGGCATGCCCTGACCGCGTGGGCGGCCGCCCCAGACGTGGTAGCGGTTGGCGTTCTTCTCGAGGTACGGCCGCAGCCAGTCGTGGTGGATGCCGCCGCGGGTCCGGATGCGTTCGACGGTGCCGCGTACCCACCGGGCCAGCGCTTCGTCGGGTACACCGGTAAGGGGCAGCTGGGTCGGGTCGGCCTTCTCCAGCGCGCGGCGTCCGATGATCGGCGCGCGGTGCGGTGCGCCGAGGTACACCTCGGCGACGACGCTGCCGGTCAACTCCAGGGTGCGGCCGGTACGCGAGTTGAGGCCGAATTCGAGGTCGACGTCAAAGCGGAGTCGCCGCTTGGCCTTGTTCTCCGCGGCCCGCCGAGAGTTGGGGTGGGCATCGGGCTTCCAGAAGGCGACGAACTCGTCGCGGTCCACGATGTCCGGTGGCAGGAGTTGGTAGCGCAACATCGGGTCGGTGCCGGCGCGTGCGACGACGACGAGCGCCAGTTCGTCGAGATCCAGTTCGGCGTCACCGATTGCGCCGCGAAGCGCTGTGCGCAGGCTCAGGCTGTGGGAGCGGGCCTGTACGAACCCGGCGCGGTGGGCAGCGTCTTGGACGCTGTCGGTGAACATCAATGCCTTCTTCTCGGCGGCGTCAAGGTGTCTGTCGCCGAACAGGTTTGACAGTGTGACCGACAGTTGCGTGGCGACGGCGCTGCCGAGGAAGCGGATTCCGTCGTCGGCGCCGCAGGCCGGGCACACGTCGTTCTTGGATTGCTCGTCGGCTTCCGGCCCGGTGAGCGTGAGGACGGGCAGCACCCGGCCGTCGACGACATCGGGACTCTGCGGGTCCGGTATCGCGTCGTCCAGTTCACGGTGATCGACGTGAAACCAGCGCAAGCCTTGAACGCCGCCTGCGACCTGTGCCTCGGCAGGTGCGGAGATCAGCGCGCGGAACCGTGATGCCCCGGCGGCGTGGTCGGCACGGATCGCCTCATCGGTGACGTCGAGTGCGCTGCCGGTCGGTGCGAGCCGGGCACCCCAGCCGGAGCGTCCGCAGTGCCGGCAGTACACGGCGGGAAGAAACAGTTCGTCGTCTTCGGCCGACGTGCCGTCGTCAGACCATCGGTAATCGGTGGCGGCACGGACGACCCGATCGACACGGCTAAGTTCGCGGATCCACAGGTGGACGTCGACGCCGAGAGCTGCGCGGCCGGTCTCTGCTCGCACGTGGGACAGCATCGCGAACACGAGTTCCAGGAATCGGATCTGGGTGGCGCGGGTACGGGCGGCGTCGCGGTCGACCGGTGCCGCCGGAAACACCCGTTCGGCGAGGTCGGACAGCGACACCGCTTCGACGGAGTTCTCCAGCACCGCGTGGATGAACCGGTGGCGCTTGAGTTGGTCGAGCATGTCCACAGCGTCCGGCACTGCGGTGGTCGCTGAACCCGTTGCGTCCGCGGCATTCTCGAAGAGTTCGGCGAACACCGCCTCGGCCAGAGCCACGTTCCCACCGAGGGCTCGGTCGATATCGACGATGCGATCCAAGGCGTCGGCGGGTGCGGGTTCGATGGGTTTCCAGTCGTGGTCTCGGCTACCGCGGCGGGCGCGGCGCCATTCGTCTGGGGTCAGCCGGGTTTCCTCGATCACCGCGTCGGCGCCGAACGGTTCACCGAACACGGTGTGGGCGAAGTCCAGCATCGCCGATGGTGCGGCCCGTGAACCCAATGTTGCCGACGTCGCGACCGGGGTGATCCGGCCCAGCGGGCGCTGCCGGTCGTCGTCGGTCTTCCGCGAGTCGGCGGTCCAGTGCGCTTTGAGGGTCAGGCCGAGTCTGCGTAGCAGCATCGCGACGTCGGTGCCCTGGGCGCCGTCGTAGGTGTGGAACTCCTCGAGGACGAGGTACTGCAGCGATTCCGCCGAGAGCCGCCACATTGCGGCGCGACCCGGATGCAGCAGCATGTGGTCGAGCATCTTGTAGTTGGTGAGCAGGATGTCCGGAGGGGAGTCGTGCATCAGGGCACGGTCGGTGATCAAGCCCTCCGCGGAGACGCGCGTGCGTCCGCCGCTGGATTGTTCGCCGGTGTAGAGGCCGGCGGTAACTGCGGCGAGCGTGGGATCTCCTGCGATCAACTTCGCCAGTCGCTCGGCCTGATCGTTGGCCAGCGCGTTCATCGGGTAGAGGATTAGCGCCTTCATGCCTGCGAGGCCAGCCTTCTTGGCGCGCAAGACGTGATCGAGGATGGGGTACAGAAACGCCTCGGTCTTGCCGGAACCGGTTCCGGTGGTGACCAGCGTTGGTTGTGGCCGGTGCTGCTGCTTCGTGGACAACCGCGCGAACGCATGCGCTTGATGGCCGTACGGCGTGAAATCGGCTGGCCACCAGTCCAAGTGCTCGGACCACTCGTCGCTTGACGGCGCGAAGGGCAAGCGCAGCCGGACGTAGGGGCCTTTGAACATACCGGTGTCGGGATCACCGATGAAGTCAGTCAACGCGGCCTGCGCATCCGGGTCGGTCAGCGCGAATGTCGTTGCGAGATAATCGGTCAGACCTTCGCGCAAATGCTCAGCTTGCAGGGTCGGTAACAGCACGCCCATCAGGTAGCGCCTCGACTACTTCGACGCCGTCGGCGCTGCTTCAAGGCGCGTCCCGCGTTCCACATGGCGTGGTCGATCTCCCAATCACTGACAAGGCGGCCTAGTTCCCGAGTCACTTCCGGAATGAGATGCTCGACAATGCGTCTCGCACGGCTTGGGTCGGCGGTGACACCATGGTGATCAAGCCAGCGCAACACCATGCGGTCCGGTTTGATCAGGTCGTCCTTCCCGATCAGCATCCAGAGGTAACCCCGGCGGACACCTTCCCCACCTTCGCCGGGGACACTCCGCAATGCCGAATCAAGGGCATCAAAGCGTGCCGTGTCGTCGAACAACTCGACCGCGTCACGCATGGTGACAACACCGTGGTCGGTGAAGATCCGTGCATACCGCAGCACGGCATCGGCTTTCAAGATCCCTCCGCGGGTGGAGGTGCGCTGCCGATTGGTGAGCGCGGTCAACTCCTCAACGTTGAGTTCGGTAAGCGCGGTCACCGGCAAGGGGTCGTCGCCGATCGGATCCGTTGCAGGCATGGTCGGTTGGTCGACACCGAACTCAGCGGCAAGGTTCTTTCGCACCAGCGGGACGACAACCGCGTCGTAGTCGGCACTGATACTCCACACCGCATCGGTGATGGCGAAGCTCAAGCTGACCCAGCGACGTTCACGCGGTTGGGGATTCGGTTCAACGACGGCATGGACCAATCTGGCGAGCGCAGCATCGTCCAACTCCCTACTACACGACCGTTCGTCTGGCCTCCACGCCATCAGACTGCACCTGCAGCTTGGGCGATGCCGGAGAAGTGCTTGTGCGCCAACTCCATATCGCGTTCACGGTCGACGCCGACGAACGGCTCGACGTAGGTGACGCCATCGACTGTCAGGTCGTCAGCTTTGAGAGCACCCTTTTTGCGATACTCAGAAGCCGACTTGCCCGGAAGCTGTCGGCCGTTCGCGTCGTAGAGGGCGTCGCGTTCGTAGTTCTGCATCACGGCGAACTGGTTTCGATATACGGATAGCAACTCTTCAGCAGAAATCCCGAGCATGATTGCAACGATCGCGTCGTTCTCCACAAGAGCCTGGCGACGATCGGCCGCACGACGTAGCGGCGTCGTCCACTCCCACGTTCGTCCGACCGAGCCCAAAGGCTTCCGGTCCGCATTCGGCACACCGATGTGTGGCACCCATGACTCTTGTTGCCACACATCGGTATAAAGCTTGCTCCACAACGGTGCATACGGGCGAATGAGGCAATTCAAGCGAAGCGTCCGAAGCGCGAGAGAAGATCTAAGCGCATGGTCTTGTACAAACGGCAATCGGGCAATCACCGTCTTGTGGAGATTGGTGGCATTAATCGACCGCATGTGGAAGTCAGCCAAAATTGATTGCATCATGCTTGCGATCACAACCGCGTCATGAACCGTCCCGGGTTTCATGCACCCTCAGGTTTCTGTGATCCGGCCGGTCTACCGGTCACGAGTTGGGAATAGTAGCGGGCTTCGGCTTCGGCCGGCGGAATGCGTCCGAGGCGGTGCATCAGGCGCTGCTGGTTGTACCAGGCGACGTAGTCGGCGGTGATGTATTCGACGTCGCCCACGGTGTTCAGTGGGCCGCGGCGAAACGGGGAATCCGCCCGGACACATTCGTTCTTGTACAGGCCGATGGTCGTCTCAGCCAGCGCGTTGTCGAAGGCATCCCCAACACTGCCCACGGACGGGCGAATTCCCGAAAGGCTCAGTGTCTCACCGAATCTCACACTCGTGTACTGCGAGCCGGCGTCGCTGTGATGGATTGCGCCGTCGACGGGATGGCCTTGGCGGGCACGCAGTGCAGCGGCCTGACGCAGCGCGGATTCGACGAAGCGGGTGTGCTTGGACGCCGAGGCTTCCCAGCCCACGATCGACCCGGCGTAGGCGTCGATGACGAACGCGACGTAGACGAACACGCCGGTGACGAGCTTGACGTAGGTGAAGTCGGCCACGAGCAGCACGTTGGGTGCGGCCACCCCGAACTGGCGGTCCACCAGGTCCGGCGGTCGCACCGCCTCCGGGTCGGGGATCGTGGTGCGGACCCTCTTCTGGCGGCGCACGCCTTGCCAGCCGTTCTTGCGCATCAGGCGTTCCACGGTGGACTTGGCCACCGGGATGCCCTGACGCTGCAGATGGGCCCACATCTTCAGCGACCCGTACAGCGACTCGGGCCTGCGGCGTCCGTGCTCATCAGGCTCGTAGTAGCCGGCTAGGATCTCGGTGATCGTGGCGTCCCACAGGGCCCGTTTCGAGGGCGCCCGCACCGCCCAGGCATGAAATGTCCGCGGGGCGATCGGCACGGCGTGCTCGGTGAGCACGCGGCAGATCGGAGCGACCCCGAAACGGTCCCGGTGGGCGGCGATGAACTCGCAGACCGTAGCGGTCAGCGGCGGCTGCGCGGGTCGCTCTCCCGCACGAAGAAAGACGTTGCCGCCTTGAGGATTTCCAATGTTATCTTCGGCCGGGTGTCTGGGGCGGTGCGTTCATCAGGGCGTTCACGTTGTGGACGTTGTCTTTGTGGCAGTAAGTCGGGCGGTGCGGAGTTGACCGTGCAGCTGGGCGACTTGATCGCGTAGT
>NZ_JBTBFV010000080.1:0-18730 GCF_054786995.1 Mycobacterium sp. ZZG | reverse complement strand
AACAGGCCCCTACCGGAGCGCACAGGAAAAGCTGGGCAGACCAGCGGATCCCACCTGCCCGCACCAAACCCAGCCACCGAAATTACCCCCGGCCACCATCAGGAAGGCCGATCCACGGATTGAGGCTAATGTTCTCCTCATGGGGGCTATGGCATCGCGGGAGTCGTTCTTCGAGGCGGGCCTCGACGTGCTGTCCGACAGCGGGTACGGAGGTCTGAAGCTCGCGGCGGTGTGTCACCGGCTCGGTGTCACCACGGGCTCGTTCTATCACTACTTCTCAAACTGGCCCGCGTTCACACAGCAACTCGTTGCGCACTGGCATGAGGGCATGACGCTGGAGATCGTCGAGGCCGTCCGGCCCGAGACCGACCCACGCCGCCGCATCGACCGGCTGATGGAAGCCGGCCTGACGCTGCCGCACGGCGCCGAAGCCGCCATCCGGGTGTGGAGTGCGGTGGCTCCGCAGGTGCGCGCGGTGCAGGAGGCCGTCGACCGGCAGCGCTTCGACGTGATGTACGACGCCGCGATGGAGATCCTGCACCAGCCGCGACAGGCGGAGTTGTTCGCCGCCTGGGCGGTGTATGTGCTGGTCGGGTACGAGCAAGCCACGCTGCCCCCGGATGTTACCGGGCTGGGCTGGATCGTCGGCCAGCTGAGCGAGGCGCTGGACTCCGGCCAGTTCTCCTCGGTGCCCGAACGTGAGTGAGACCGCCGCCGGCTCCGAGGTCGACGAGGTGCCGGTCGAGCACGTCGTCGCGATGCTGCGGGAGCGTCTCTACGGCGCGATCTCCTGCCTGGCGACGCTGGTCGTGCTGACGCGCTACACCGAGGACGACACCAGCGGGTGGGCCCGGATGCTCGACGTCGGGATCACGATGGGCGGGCTGTGGGCGGCCAGCCTGCTTGCCGACTGGGTCGCGCACATGAGCGTGCACGGGCAAAACCCGCGGGGCGTGCAGTTGTGGCGGATGCTGCAGGCGTCCGGACAGATCCTGCAGGCCGCGCTGCTTCCGCTGCTCGCCCTGGGTACCGCGGCGATCAACCTGTTGGACACCGACACCGCGATGTGGATCGCCAAGTGGATCCTGGTCGGCGAGCTGGGATTGATTGCGCTGCTGGGCGTCCGGCGGGCCCGGCTGCGCCTGTGGCAGCAGATCCTGACGGTGCTGGCGCTCACCGGCATCGGCCTGCTGGTGATCGGCATCAAGGTTCTCGCGCACTGATGGCCGCGGCGCTGCGTGACCGCGTCGCGCGGCGAATCGCCCAGCGCGATCCCGAAAACGACGCGCTGCGCCGGGCGCTGCGGGCGGCGGTGGTGGTGCCGGTGGCCGCCGGCCTGAGTTTCGTCGTCGCCGGCGACAACGCGCAGACCCCGCTGTTCACCATCTTCGGTTCCATCGCGCTGCTGGTGTTCTCCGATTTCCCGGGCAACCGGCAGAACCGGGCCGTGGCCTACGCCGGGCTGGGCTTCAACGGGTTCGTGCTGATCACTCTCGGCACGCTGGTCGCACCGCATCCGTGGCTATCGGTGGCCGCGATGTTCGCGGTCGGGGTGGCGGTCACGTTCTCCGGGGTGCTGAGCGAGACCATCGCGGCGGGGCAGCGGGCCACGCTGCTGACGTTCGTGCTGCCCGCGTGCACACCGCCGGGCCCGATCGGTGACCGTTTGCTCGGGTGGGCCATCGCGCTGGCGGTGTGCGTGCCGGCGGCGCTGTTCCTGTTCCCCCCGCGGCATCACGGTCAACTGCGGCGCCGGGCCGCGCGCGTGTGCAGCACCCTGGCCGACCGCATCGACGGTTCCGCGTCGGCCGACGACGTCGCGCGGGCGATGGACGCTCTGCGCCGGACCTTCCTCGGCGCCGACTTCCGGCCGGTCGGCCTGACGGCGGGCAGCCGCGCCCTGGTCCGCGTCGTCGACGACCTCGAGTGGGTGGCCGACCGCGTCGGGCAGAGCACCGGGGTCACGCTGCGCGACCGGGACGCGGTGGTCCACGTGCTGCGGTGCGCCGCCGCGGTGTTGCGGATCGCCCGACCGGCCGACCGGGACCGGGCCCGCGCCGACTTGGACGCCGCACTGACCACGCTGCGCACCGTGGCGCGCGGCCGCTGGCGGGAGGACCTGGACGCGATCCTGAGCGCGCCCGACGACGAGCAGGCCATCGAGATGGGCCGGAAACTGTTGCGCCGGCGCACCATCGCGGCCACGATCGGCGCCACCGGACGCATCATCGCCGCGGCGGCCGCCGCCGACGCCCGCCCGGTGTGGGCCCGCGCGCTGGGACGGCGGCTCCCACCCACCGGCGCCTCGGACCGGCTGCTTTCCGAGACCGTGGCCGCCGCGCAGATCACGTCGGGCTTCCTGGAGAACCGGTCGGTGGTGGTGCGCAACAGCCTGCGCACCGGGCTCGGCCTGGCCCTGGCGGTGGCGGTCACCCACGTGTTCCCCGTCGAGCACGGTTTCTGGGTGGTGCTGGGCGCGCTGTCGGTGCTGCGCAGCAGCGCGCTGACCACCGGCACGCGGGTGTGGCGCGCGGTGTTCGGCACCGGCATCGGCTTCCTGCTGGGCGCTGCGCTGATCAGCCTGGTCGGCGTCGAGCCGGTGGTGTTGTGGATGCTGTTGCCGCTGGTCGTGTTCGGGTCGGCGTACGTGCCCGAGATCGCGTCGTTCACCGCGGCGCAGGCTGCGTTCACGATGATGGTGCTGATCTCGTTCAACCTGATCGTGCCGACCGGGTGGCAGGTCGGGCTGATCCGGGTCGAGGACGTCGTCGTGGGAGCCCTTGTCGGCGTGGCGGTGTCACTGCTGATGTGGCCGCGGGGCGCCACCGCGTCGGTGACCAGGGCCATCGACTCCGCCCGCGCGGTGTTCGCCGGCTATCTGCGGGCGACGGTCCTGCGGATCACCCGCGGCGCGTTCGAGGAACGCACCGACGAGGTCGCGACGCTGGGCCACAACGCCCTCGACGCATCGAGGGTCATCGACGACGCTGTGCGACACTACCTTTCGGAAAGCAGCGGGGAGACCGACTTCCGGGCGCCGATCGTGCGGTCCTTCAACCGGGCGATCCGGCTGCGCGGGGCCGCCGACCTGGTCGCCGACATCCCGACTCCCCCGCCGCTGGGCGCGTATCCGAAGGTGCGGGCGGTGCTGGAGGAGCACACCGAGGCGATCTGCGCGCGGGTCGCCGGACGTGACGCGGACCGGCCGCAGGCGCCGATCAGCGACGACTTCGTGCGGGCCCTGCGCGCGGAAGCCCGCGATGACGACCTCGGGGTGTCCGCGGCGCTGCCGCTGTTGACCGCGGCCGCCGCGTTGGGCGAGCTGGAACTCCTCTACCCCCAGCAGGCCCACGCCCAGTGAGGTCAGTCCAGCGGACGGTGCGGCATCAACGCGTCCGGCGGGATCACGCCGAACTTGCCGGCCTGGAAGTCCTCGACCGCCTGGATCAGCTCGGACTTGGAGTTCATCACGAACGGCCCGTACTGGAACACCGGCTCGCCAATCGGCTTGCCGCCCAACAACAGGACCTCCATCGCGGGACGGTGCGAGTCCTGCGCGCCGTCGGCGGCCACGGTGATGCGGTCGCCTGGCCCGAGCACCGCGAGCTGACCCTGCTGGATCGGATGCGCGACGGGCCCGACCGAGCCGCGCCCGGATAGCACGTACACCAGTGCGTTGAAGTCCCGGTTCCACGGCAGGCTCAGCCGCGCGCCGGGCTCGATCGTGGTGTGCGCCAAGGTGATCGGCGTGTGCGTCGCACCGGGGCCGCCCCGGCCGTCGATCTCACCGGCGATGACGCGCACCAGCGCCCCACCGTCGTCGGACGACAGCAGCGCCACCTGGTTGCCCTCGATGGCCTGGTACCGCGGATCGGCGAACTTGTCCTTCTTCGGCAGGTTCACCCACAGCTGGATGCCGTGGAACAGGCCGCCGCTCTCGACGAGTTCGGCCGGCGGAGTCTCGATGTGCAGGATGCCCGAGCCGGCCGTCATCCACTGGGTGGCGCCGTCGGTGATCAAGCCGCCGCCACCGTGGCTGTCCTGGTGGGCGAAGCGGCCGTCGATCATGTAGGTGACGGTCTCGAACCCGCGGTGCGGATGCCAGTCGGTGCCGCGCGGTTCGCCCGGCTCGTAGTCGACCTCGCCCATCTGGTCCATGTGGACGAACGGGTCGAGGTCGCGGGGGCTGACGCCGGCGAACGCGCGGACGACGGGAAAGCCCTCGCCCTCGTAGCCGCGGGGGCCGGTGGTGACCGTGCGGACGGGGCGCTCGGTGTCGGCCGGTCCGGCGCCCGCGATGCGGGGAAGGGTGAGCGTGTCGGCGGTGATGGCAGGCATGCCCGAATCAACCGGACCAGAGTCCGATTCATTCCCGGGCGGACCGAGCCGACCCGGGCGCACACTGGGACCCGTGACCACTCCGCAGGTCGGTGAGCGCAAGCTGGTGAACTTCGCGTCGCTGGTCGATGAGAAGGCGCTCGCGCAGGCTGAGTAGACCGCGGCGTTGCCGTTCGTCCACCCGCACGTGGCGCTGATGCCCGACGCCCACTTCGGCAAGGGTTCAGCGGTGGGCACCGTGATCCCGACCATCGACGCGGTGATCCCGGCCGCGGTCGGCGTGGACATCGGCTGCGGCATGATCGCCGCGCGCACGGTCTACACGGCCGCCGATTTCAAGAACCGCGACCTGCGGCTGCTGCGCCGATCCCTTGAGGCGGCGATCCCGCTGTCCCCGGGCAACTACAACGCCACGACCAACCGGTACCCGTTCACCGAGCAGCGGATCGAGGAGCTGCGTTCGCGGGCCGGCGTCGAGGGGGTGAACCTGTCACACTCCCCGAAGTGGCCCCAGCAGCTCGGTTCGCTGGGCGGCGGCAACCACTTCATCGAGCTCTGCCTCGACGAGCAGTCGCGGGTCTGGATGTTCCTGCACTCGGGGTCGCGCGGCGTCGGCAACAAAATCGCACAGCACCACATCAAGCAGGCTCAGCATCTGTGCAGGCACGTCGACCTACCCCACGTCGATCTGGCGTATCTGACCCACGGCACCCCGCAGTTCGACGACTATCTGCGTGACTTGCACTGGGCGCAGCGGTTCGCGCTGGACAACCGCGCCGAGATGATGGACCGGTTCCGGCAGGCGCTGGCGCGCTGGATGGGGCTGGCCGTCGAGGACGCCGCCGAGATCGAGGTCGAACGCGTCAACACGCACCACAACTACACGCAGCTGGAGAACCACGGCGGCCGGGAGGTGTGGCTGACCCGTAAGGGCGCGATCGATGCCCACGAGGGTGTCCGCGGGATCATCCCCGGCAGCATGGGCACCCGCTCCTACCTCGTGCGCGGCAAGGGCAACCGCGCCGGCCTCTGCTCGGCGCCGCACGGCGCGGGCCGGCGCTTCTCGCGCGGCGAAGCGCGCCGACGGTTCACCGCCGCCGACCTGGCCGCCCGGATGACGGGTATCGAATACCGCCACGGCGAACAGTGGGTGGACGAGATCCCGGACGCGTACAAGGACATCGACCAGGTGATGCACGACGCCGCCGAACTGGTCGAGGTCGAGCACACACTTCGCCAGGTGCTGAATGTGAAGGGCACCTGAGCGCGGGTATCCCCGTCCCCACGGAAGGAGATACCGGTGACCGAACCGAACGAAGACGCGACCTGGCAGGTCGTCGTCGGCACACAGCACGACCCGGGCAATCCCGCGAACGGAGCCGAGGAGAGCGTTCTCGTCCAAGGGGCCGAGGACGAAGCCCGGCGGGTGTACGCGGACGCGACCGCGCAGGCGGCCGACCGCGGCTATTCCTCTGTGAAGCTGCGCCGCGGCGGCACCGATGTCGAAGCGTGGCCGCAGGCCACCGGGTGGACGGTCTAACTCAGCACGGCCAGCGCGGCGGCGCGGGCCTCGGCCGCAGTGGCGGTGCCGAGCACCGCGTCGGCCGCGTCGCGGCACTGCTGCAGGGTGACCTGCGCGAGTTTGGCTCCGACGCCCTGCACCGCGGCGGCCGCGGCGGACAGCGACGTGACGCCGAAGCCGGTGAGCACACACGCCAGCAGCGGATCGGCGGCCGCCTCACCGCACACCCCGACCGGCTTGCCTGCGGTGTCGCCCGCCTTGACCGTCATCGCGACCAGCGCGAGCACCGCGGGCTGCCACGGGTCGGTGAGCGTCGCCAGATCGGCCGACATCCGGTCGGCGGCCATCGTGTACTGGGCAAGGTCGTTGGTGCCGATGGACAGGAAGTCGACGTGCTCAAGGATCCGCTCGGCCAGCAGCGCCGCGGCGGGCACCTCGATCATCACCCCGGGGGTCAGCCCGTGTGAACGAGCTTTGGCCGCAAAGTCTTTGGCCTCCTCGGCGGTCGCGATCATCGGGGCCATGACCCACGGCGGGTTGCCGGTGCGCTGCCCGGCGGCGGCGATCGCCTCGAGCTGGCGGTCGAGCAGCCCGGGGTTGTTGGCGGCGATGCGGATGCCGCGCACGCCGAGTGCGGGGTTGGCCTCGTCGGGATGGCCGGCGAACTTGAGCGGCTTGTCCGAACCGGCGTCGAGGGTGCGGATCACGACCTTGTTGCCGGCGAACGCCTCGAGCACCTCGGCGTAGATGCTCGCCTGCTCGTCGACGGTGGGTTCGGTGTCGGTGTTCAGGAAGCACAGTTCGGTGCGGAACAGGCCGATGCCCTCGGCGGGGGTCTGGCGCGCGGACCGCGCGGCGGCGCCGTCCTGGACGTTGGCCAGCACCGCGACGGCGTGCCCGTCGGCGGTGGCGCCGGGGCCGGACCAGTCGGCCGCCGCGTCGGCGGCGCGTTTGGCCTCGGCGACCGCCTCGCGGGCCGACGCCTCATCCGGTGAGACGGTGACGGTACCGGTGGTGCCGTCGACGAGCACCATCGTTCCGGCGGGGACGTCGTCGAGTCCGGCCACGGCGACGACGCACGGGATGCCGAGCTGGCGCGCGATGATCGCGGTGTGGCTGGTCGGTCCGCCGAGGGTGGTGGCCAGTGCGACGACGAGCGCTGGGTCGAGCCCGGCGGTGTCGGCCGGCGCCAGGTCCTCGGCGCACAGGATCGACGGCTCATCCGGCAGCGGGACGCCGGGCTCGGGCAGCCCCTGGAGTTGGGCGATCACGCGGTCGCGGATGTCACGCAGGTCGGTGACGCGCTCGGCCATCAACCCGCCGAGTTTGGTGAACATGTCGACGAACTGGTCGATGGCGCCGTCGACCGCGCGCACCGCGGGCGCGCCCGCTGTGATGCGCTTCTCGGCCGCGCCCAGCCAGCCCCGGTCCTGGGCCAGTGTCGCGGTGGCGGCGAGCACCTCCGACGCCGCACCGGTGGCGTGGGCGGCCCGCTCACGCAGCCGGCCGGCCACGGTGGCCGCGGCGGCGGTGAAGCGTTCGACCTCCGCGGGCCGCTGATCCTCGGGCAACGCGGCGGCGTCGCCGGCACCAGCCGGGATGTCGGGCAGGGTGCCGGGGCGGATCACCGGCGCGTATTGGACACCGGCGACGACGGGCACCCCGTGCAGGACGGTGCCGGCCTGTGAGCTGAGTGAGGGCGACGCGGTCATGTGAACCAGATTACAGAAATCTGTTGACAAGTCAACACGTTCAGGAGTAAAACCAAACATAACAACATTCGGTTGGTGGGATTCCCACACTTACGGAGGCTGATGTACCCCGAGGAACGGCAGCAGGCGATCGCCTCGCTGGTGATGTCGAAGGGGCGGGCGTCGGTGACCGAACTGGCGCACGCCTACGACGTCACCACCGAGACCGTCCGCCGCGACCTCGCCGTCCTCGACAAGGCGGGCATCGTGCGGCGTGTGCACGGCGGCGCGGTGCCCGTCCGCGCGCTGCATCTGGTCGAGCCCGGCGTCGGGGAACGCGACGTCACCCGCGCCGAGCACAAGGACGCCATCGCCGCGGCCGCCGCGGAGTTCTTCCCGCTCAGCGGCGCCAGCGTGCTGCTCGACGCCGGTACCACCACGATGCGGATCGCCGCCCAGATCCCCACCGACCGCGAGCTCGTGGTGGTCACCAACTCGGTGCCGATCGCGGCCCGGCTGGCCACTGTGCCGTCGGTGTCGCTGCAGCTGCTCGGTGGCCGGGTGCGCGGGGTCACCCAGGCCGCCGTCGGTGAGCAGGCGCTGCGCGTGCTGGACACCCTGCGGGCGGACATCGCGTTCATCGGTACCAACGCCCTGAGCGTGCGGCACGGCCTGTCCACCCCCGACAGCGACGAGGCCGCCGTCAAGCGGGCCATGGTGCGGGCCGCGAATTACGTCGTGGTGGCCGCGGATTCGTCGAAGGTCGGGCGTGAGGACCTCGTCAGCTTCGCCCCGATCTCCAGTGTGGACACCCTCATCACCGACCCCGAGATCTCCGCCGCCGACACCGCCGAACTGGGCGAGCACGGCGTCGAGGTCATCTGCGCAGGAGGCCGCCCGTGATCGTCACCGTCACCGCCAACCCCAGCATCGACCGCACGGTCACACTGCCGTCACCACTGACCCGCGGCGCGGTGCACCGCGTCACCTCGGTGACCAATCAGGCCGGCGGCAAGGGGGTCAATGTCGCCAAGGTGCTGACGATGGCCGGCGTGGACGCCGTCGCGGTGCTGCCGGCCGCCGCCAACGATCCGCTGCTGAACGCGCTGCAGGACGCCGCGGTGCCGTACCGCATCGTCACCGCCGCCGAACCCGCGCGCACCAACCTGACTGTCACCGAACCCGACGGCACCACCACCAAGATCAACGAGCCCGGAGCCGCACTCGACGATGCGGCGCTGCAATCGCTCACCGACGCGGTGCTCGACGCTGCGGTCGGCGCCGACTGGGTGGTGATGTCGGGATCGCTGCCGCCGGGCGTCCCGGCGTCCTGGTACGGCGACGTCGTCGCGCTGCTGTCGGCGCGGGAGTG
This sequence comes from Mycobacterium sp. ZZG, assembly GCF_054786995.1. Lineage (NCBI taxonomy): Bacteria > Bacillati > Actinomycetota > Actinomycetes > Mycobacteriales > Mycobacteriaceae > Mycobacterium > Mycobacterium sp. ZZG. The sequence goes on along the minus strand of NZ_JBTBFV010000080.1, from coordinate 9,807 downwards.
CCGGGTGGCCGTCGACACCTCCGACGCGCCGCTGGCCGCGCTGGTCGACGCACTCGCCCGAGGCGCCCCCGACCTGATCAAGCCGAACGCCGAGGAACTCGCCGGCGTGCTCGGGCTGTCGTCGCAGGTTTTGGAAGACGCGGTGGCCCATGGCGATCCGGAGCCGGTGGTGTCCGCCGCCCGGCAGCTGATCGACCGAGGTATCGGCGCGGTGCTGGCCACCCTCGGCGCGGCCGGGGCCGTGCTGGTCGATCGCAACGGGGCGTGGATGGCCACCCCGCCGCCCATCGTGCCGCGCAGCACCGTCGGTGCCGGCGATTCGTCGCTGGCCGGATACGTGCGCGCCGAGGTCGGTGGCGCGGTGCCACCCCAGCGGCTGCAGATGGCCGTCGCGTACGGCAGCGCCGCGGCCGCACTGCCCGGCACCACACTGCCCTCCCCCGCCCAGATCGACCTGAATGCCGTTCAGGTGTCACCGATCTCGCCCATTCCCGCCACCCAGTAGCGACAAGAGGACGAAGGTAATGCCATGACCACCTCCACCACCCCGATCATCACGCGTGACCTTGTGCTGCTCGACGTCTCGGTCGACGGGGACAAGCAGGCTGTCATCGCCCGACTGGTCGCCGCGCTCGCGTCCGCCGGGCGCACCGACGACGCCGACGGACTGGTCGGCGCGGCGATGACGCGCGAGGGCCAGTCGGCCACCGGCCTGCCCGGCGGCATCGCGATCCCGCACTGCCGGTCGCCGTACGTCGACACCCCGACCATCGGGTTCGCCCGGCTGCGGCCCGGCGTGGACTTCGGCGCGCCGGACGGACCCGCCGACCTGGTGTTCCTGATCGCCGCACCGGAGTCAGGCGGGCAGGAGCACATGAAGCTGCTGTCGAGTCTGGCACGGGCATTGGTGCGCAAGGACTTCGTGGCCTCGCTGCGAGAGGCGACCTCGGCCGACGAGGTGGTCGGGCTCGTCGACGGGGTGGTCAACCCGGCGCCCGCCCCGGCTGCGACGCCCGCAGCGGCATCTTCTCCGGCTTCTCCGACGCCCGCCGCCCCAGCGACTCCGGTCGAGACGCCGGCCGCCAAGACCGTCGTCGCGATCACCGCGTGCCCGACCGGCATCGCGCACACCTACATGGCCGCCGACGCGCTGGCCGCCGCGGCCAAGGAGGCCGGGGTGAACCTGGTGGTCGAGACGCAGGGCTCGTCGGGCAGCACCCCGCTTCCGTCGGACACCATCGCCAAGGCCGACGCGGTCATCTTCGCCACCGACGTCGGGGTCAAGGACCGCGGCCGCTTCGCCGGCAAGCCGGTGGTGGCCTCCGGGGTGAAGCGCGCGATCAACGAGCCGGCCAAGATGATCGCCGAAGCGGTTGCCGCAGCCGATAATCCGAACGCCGCGCGGGTTGAGGGGTCCGGCGCGGCGGCGGCGGCGGCGCCGTCGGGGAACGTCGGCTGGGGCACCCGCACCCGGCAGATCCTGCTGACCGGCGTGAGCTACATGATCCCGTTCGTCGCCGCCGGCGGCCTGCTGATCGCGCTGGGCTTCCTGTTCGCCGGGTACGAGATCGCCGACACCGGCAACGACATCGCGCTGAACAACTCGCTGACGAACCTGCCGCCGGGCGGGTTCCTGGAGTACCTGGGCGCGATCCTGTTCACCTTGGGCGGGCTGGCGTTCAGCTTCCTGGTGCCGGCGCTGGCCGGCTACATCGCGTTCGCGATCGCCGACCGGCCCGGTATCGCCCCCGGCTTCACCGCCGGCGCGCTGGCGGTGTTCATCGGCGGCGGCTTCATCGGCGGCATCGTCGGTGGTGTGCTGGCCGGCTTCGCGGCGCTGTGGATCAGCAATCGCAAGGTGCCGCAATGGTTCCGGGGCCTGATGCCGGTCGTGATCGTGCCGCTGGGTGCGTCGCTGTTCGTCGGGCTGATCATGTTCTTCCTGGTGGGCCGCCCGCTGGCGCTGATCAACACCGGCCTGACCAATTGGCTGTCCGGGCTATCCGGCACGTCGGCGGTGTTCCTGGGCATCATCCTGGGCCTGATGATGTGTTTCGACCTGGGCGGCCCGGTGAACAAGGCCGCGTATGCGTTCGCCACCGCCGGGCTGGCCGCCCAGACCACCGCGTCGTTCGAGATCATGGCCGCGGTGATGGCCGCCGGCATGGTGCCGCCGCTGGCGATGGCGCTGGCCACCACCATCCGGCCGCAGCTGTTCAGTGAGCCGGAGCGGGAGAACGGCCGGGCCGCATGGCTTCTCGGTGCGTCGTTCATCTCCGAGGGCGCCATCCCGTTCGCCGCGGCCGACCCGCTGCGGGTGATCCCGTCGATGATGTTCGGCGGCGCCATCACCGGCGCGCTGTGCATGGCGTTCGGCGCCACCTCGCGGGCCCCGCACGGCGGCATCTTCGTGCTGTTCGCCATCGACAACAAGCTCGGGTTCCTCATCGCGCTGGTGGCGGGCACCGTCGCCGCCGCGCTGGCCGTGATCGCCGCCAAGCAGTTCATCAAGGCCGGTGACAAGGCCGAACCCGAACTCGTCACCGCCTGACCGGTTTCCACCCCACACCCATCAAAAGGAGAATCCATGCCCACCAAGACCGTCATCGTCGGATCGGCCATCGGCCTGCACGCCCGGCCCGCCGCGATCATCGCCGAGGCCGTGGTCGAGGCCGGGGTGCCCGTCACGCTGTCGATGGACGGCGGTGAGCCTGTGGACGCCGGCTCGGCGCTGATGATCATGACGCTCGGCGCCAGCAACGGCGCCGAGGTCACCGTGTCGTCCGACGACGAGGCCGCGCTGAACAAGGTCGCCGAGCTGGTCCAGCAAGACCTCGACGCGTAGCGCCCAATCCCGCCGAAATCGCATTCCACGCGGCTGAAGCGGTCCAACGACCTCAACAGACGCGATCTCGGCGCCAAGAAAGCGGAATGACCCCCGTCCCGGCGCCCTTAGCATTGCCGATGTGCATTCAACACGTAGCCCGAGGCCAGTTTCTCGGGTTGCGCGACGATGGGCGGCGAGTTTGCTGCCAGATCGCCGGCACAGCGTGTGCCGGTCAGGTGAGGCGGGGGGTGACATCGCGTGCGGCGTATTGGTGCGCTGATCGCCGCGCTGTCGCTGGTACTGCTGACAGCCCCGCCCGCAGGTGCGATCGAGCCGCCGATCATCGATCCGGCGGCGATTCCTCCCGACGAAACCGGCCCTGACCAGCCGATGGAGCAGCGCCGCATCTGTGCGGCGCCGACCGTGTTCCCCAATTCGAATTTCGCCGACCGGCCCTGGGCCAACGATTACCTGCGGCTGCCCGAGGCGCAGAAGTTCGCAACCGGGGCGGGGATAACTGTGGCCGTCATCGACACGGGCGTGAACGGTTCGCCGCGGGTGCCGGCCGAACCCGGTGGTGACTTCGTCGATCAGAGCGGCAACGGCATGTCGGACTGCGACGCGCACGGCACGCTGACGGCGGCGGTGATCGCCGGCCGGCCGGCACCGACCGACGCGTTCATCGGCGTCGCCCCTGACGCGCGCATCCTGTCGCTGCGGCAGACCTCGGACAGTTTCTCCCCGGTGGGCGCCCGCAACGACCCCAACGATCCCAACGCGACCCAGACCGCCGGCTCACTGCGCAGCCTGGCGCGGGCGATCGTGCATGCGGCCAACATGGGCGCCCACGTCATCAACATCAGCGAGGCCGCCTGCTACAAGATCACCCGCCCCATCAACGAAGCCATCGTCGGGGCGGCGATCAACTACGCCGTCAACGTCAAGGGGTCGGTGATCGTGGTCGCCGCGGGCAACACCGGCAACGACTGCACCCAGAACCCGCCCCCCGACGCCGCGGTACCGGCCGATCCGCGCGGCTGGCGGGAAGTGCAGACCATCGTGTCGCCGGCCTGGTACTCGCCGCTGGTGCTCACCGTCGGCAGCATCGCCCCGAACGGTCAGCCCAGCGGGTTCTCGATGCAGGGACCTTGGGTGGGGGCCGCGGCGCCCGGCGAGAACCTCATCGCACTCGGGTACGACGGCAACCCCGTCAACGCGTTACAGGGCGAGGACGGACCCATCCCGATCAGCGGCACCTCCTTCTCGGCCGCCTACGTGTCCGGGTTGGCGGCGCTGATCAGGCAGCGCTTTCCGGAGTTGACGCCCGCCCAGGTCATCAACCGGATCACCGCCACCGCCCGACATCCGGGTGGCGGGGTCAACAACGTCGTCGGCGCCGGGGTGATCGATCCGGTGGCTGCACTGACCTGGGAGGTGCCGCCCGGACCGGCCGAGGTCCCCTACAACATCAAGGAGATTCCGCCGCCGGTGTACGTGCCGCCGCCGGATCGCAGCCCGATCACCGGGGTTGTGGTGGTCGGCGTCGGGGTGGCGGCGCTGCTCGGTATCGGAGCGTTGGCGCGGCGCGCGTTGAGGCGCCGATGAACAAGATCCTGTCCCTGTTCGGCCTGCGGTTCAGCGCTGGACATGCGCTGTGGGCGGCGGTGCTGATCCCGGCGTGCCTGCTGATTTTCGCCCAGCTGGACCTGATGTGGCTCGGCATCACGCTGTCGGTGCTGATCGGTCTGGCCGCGGTGGTGACGATCCGCGGCCGCCGCCCCGGCGGCTGGGTGGCTGCGCTGTTCGCGTGGCGGCGACGGCACAAGCAGGCGCCGCCGCAACCCTCCGAGCCCGCCGTGGGCGCGACCGTGATCCCCGGCGACCACGTCGCGCTGCGCTGGCAGGGCGACTACATGGTGTCGGTGATCGAGCTGATCCCCCGGCCGTTCACCCCGACGGTGATCGTCAACGGTGCGGCCGCCACCGACGACGTCGTCGACACCAAGCTGGTCGAAGAGCTGCTCGGCGCATACTGCCCGGACCTGGAGGCCGACATCGTTTCCGCGGGATACCGCGTCGGCAAGACCGCCCCGGCCGCGCTGGTCGCGCTCTACGAGCAGGTCGTCGGCCCCTACCCCGCTCCGGCGAGCCGCCGCACCTGGATCGTGCTGCGCGCCGATCCGGACAAGACGCGCAAATCGGCGTTGCGGCGAAACGACGGGGTGGCCGGCCTGGCGCAGTATCTGGTGTCGTCCACCACCCGGATCGCCGACCATCTGGCCGGCACGGGTGTCGACGCCCGGCCCGCGCGCAGTTTCGACGACTTCGACCGCGCCACCGAGATCAGCTACGAACGCGAGACGTGGTCGATGGTGAAGGGCCGCAGCACCTTCACCGCCGCCTATCACGCCCCGGGCGGCCCGGACGTGTGGTGGTCGGCGCGGGCCGATCACACCCTGACCCGAGTGCGGATCGCGCCGGGTTCGGCGCCGACCACGACCGTGTTGTTGACGACGCTGGCGAATCCGACCACCCCGCGCGGCTTTTCGTGTCTGTACGGCGGCCAGCGGGCAGCGCTACTGGGTGAGAACCCGGTGACCGACCGGCATTACGAGTTGCCGATCGGGTCCGCCGGGGTGCTCGTGGGAGAGACAGCGGACCGTTATCCGGTGTACATGCCTTTCGACGACGTGGACGTCAGCGTGAACCTGGGTAACGCCCGGTTGTTCACCCAGTTCGTGGTGAGGTCGGCGGCGGCCGGCGCGGTCGTCACCCTGCAGCCGCAGTTCCAAGAGTTCGCCGCGATCGTCGACGCCAGGATCGGGCAGGTCGCGAAAGTCGTGTGGCCGACCGCGACGACGTATCTTCGGCCGCATCCCGGAGTCGGCCGAGTCATGCTGCGGGACAACTTCATCGCCACTCCACGCCACAAGCAGCTGCCGATCCGGCTGATCAATCCGCGCGAGGAGAGCCGCTACCAGATGGTTCTGGAGCCATGACCGGGCATTCGCGGCATCGGGAGGACGCGTAATGGCCGACGAACTGAAGGTCGATCCCGACGATCTCGACAGCAAGGCCACCATGATCGACGGAATCCCGTGGGGTGAGGATCCCACAGCGGTCACGGTCGTCGAACCGGACAAACTCACCCCGACAACGGCATCGGTACGGAACCTGATCAAAAACGCCGAGGCGCTCAACGCCGAGCAGCAGTGGGGCAAGACCGAAAGCCGAAGACTCGCTGAGACGTTGCGATTGGTGGGCCAGGCATACCGGGCCGTCGACGCCGCGTCAGCGGGCAACATCGACAGCACGATTCCGGGCGGCACGTCGTCACCGCCGGGTGCGCCGGTGCCGATCGGAGCCAACGCAACACCCGCGCCACCGCCACCCCCGCCGATGGCCGGCTTCGACAACGTCGCCACCGATGGCGACATCCTGGACCCCATCGAGACCGACAACAAGCTGCTGGAGGGCGACCAGGCCGCCGCGCTGCGGGCCGCAGCCGGCCAGTGGAGCGCCAACGCCGCCCGGCTGGCCGAAGCCTCACTCCCGTTCGAGATCAGGATCCAGAACTGGGAAGGTGTCGCCGCCGAAGCTGCGTATGTGAAGTTCAAGTCGTTCGGAGGCTGGCTGCAAGCCCTGGCGGGCAAGTGGACTCAGCTGGCGGCCGAGGCCGAGAAGCTGGCGCTCGCCCACGACCAGGCCAAGGCTGCCAATGCGCCGATCAGGGCTCAGTACGAGGCGTTGCAGACCCAGCTGATGACCACACCGATGGATGGAGGCGCCCGACGCGCTGTTCAGCTGCAGATGGAGCAGCTGTACCAGGAGTCCGAGGCGATCCGCGAAACCTACGCCAGGGCCGGCCAACCCACGCCGGTGCAGCCGCCGCAACCGCGTCCCGACGCGGTGGCACCCACGGCACCGGTGACGCGCAACGGCGATCCCCGGCAACGGGGTGTCCCGGCGCAGACCGAGCCCGAGGAGCGGCGCGGCACCGGTGGCGGTGGCGGACAGTCGTCGTCGGGCGCCGGTGGGCAGCAGCCGGGAGGTCAACCGCAGACGCCGCAGGGGGCGCCGGTGTCACCGATGTCGGCAGCCGAGCAGGCAGCACCGCAGGCCGGACAGGGCTCGCCGCAAGGGGGTTCGCAAGGTGGATCGCCCGGCGGGTCACCGGGTGGCGGGTCGCCGGGTGGCTCTCCGGGCGGCGGGTCGCCGGGCGGCTCTCCGGGAGGCGGGTCGCCGGGTGTCGGGAAGGGCGAACCGAAATTGCCGATCGATCCGAGTTTGCGGCCCGCGGCGGCCGGAGGCGGTGGCTCAGGGGGCGGAGGCGCAGGCGGCGGTGGTGGCGGAATCCCCGCCATGCCGATGCAACCCGCGGTCGGCGCGGAGACGGTGGCACCGACGCCGGTCTTGCCGGCGGCTGCAGGCCCGGGGGCGACCGGCGGCTCCGGCGGTGCGGCTGCCGGAGCAATGGGTGGCGGCGGCATGGCTCCGATGATGGGCGGTGCACACGGCAGCGGAAGCGGTGAGAAGAAACGCAATCCGCAGCTGTCGCCCGACGAGCCGCTCTATGTCGAGGACCGGCCCCACACCGAGCAGGTCATCGGTGTTCGGCCGCGGCGACGCGGCGCCGGCGAGGACAAGAAGGGGGACACGCAGTGACCGACGACATGCACCCGGAAGTGGCTGCGGTGCTACGGCAAGCACGGCGACTGCAATCGTTGATGGACGAGCAGCTCGACAAGATGGCGACCTCATCGTTCACCGCGACTGACGAACACGACACCGTCGAGGTGACGCTCAACGGGCATCAGTGGCTCAAGGACGTCTACATCCAAGACGGCCTGCTGCGTCTGGGCGCCGAAGAAGTCGAGCATCGGGTGAACGAGGCTCTGCACAGGGCGAGTGAACAAGCATCGGCGTCGATCGACGCCGACCGTGAGCGGATCGACGCAGTGGTCGCCGAGATCACGGCGGAGATTCCGGAAATGGAATAGCCGTGTCCGTGACCATCTCTGTTGTGCGGTCTTCGGAGCCGGACCGGTTGACCGGTGCGGCTCAAGCGATGCGGCAGTCGATAGCCGACGTCGACGCCATGATTCAAGGCCAGCACGGACTGTTGCAGGCCTTGAGTGAAAGTTGGTCTGGCGACGCCGGGTTGGCGGCGCTTGATCGCGGCCGGTCGATTGTGGCTGCCCATCAAGCCCTGCGGGACCGCTTGGACACGACGCAGCAGGTCATGTCGCGCGGCGGCAGTGTGCTCTCCGAACTTCGCGAACAAGTCCTGACCGCGGTTGTCCAGGTTGCCAAGTTCGGCGGTGTGCTCAGTGATGACGGGCGTGTCACATCTTTGGGTATCGGCCGGTTTATGTCGCTGGACGTGGCCACCGCCTACTCGGCGGTCCTGAGGAATCTGCTGGCGACGTTCACGGCTGCCGACACGGCCACCGCCGCTGCGCTCTGCGGCGAACGCACCGGCATGCACATGCGGGTGGAAGACTTCCCCGGGACCTGGCAAACGCCCACTGTTCTCGACGTCATTCGGCGCGACAATGAGAGCGCCGCATTCATGGAGATTTTCGGGCGGAAGCCGACGTCGGCGGTCGATTGGCAGACCGCGGCCGCCCTCGACCCGCACAGCTACGCGACCAGGTACAGCGGAAAGCCGCCGAGCATTGTGGTGGGAAGGATCGAACCTGTTCCCGGCCAAGGGTTTATCAAGGCCGGCCTTTTCATACCCCGCGATCAGGTATTCAACATCCCCCGTAACGATCTGGGTGACAACCGCGGGTTCGATCCAGATTTCGCGCCGGGGGACACGCGTGTGAGTCTGTATGTCGATTACGAGAACGGGTTGGTCATCGCGCGGCAGAACCCATCCGCGGATGTCGCAGGCAACGTGGCGGTGTTGCTACCTGAGGTGAAGGTTCAGCAGACCCCGGGAGGCGCTGTCAGGATCCAGTACGAGGCCAAGAACGCTTTTGCCCCGCCGCGAGCGGAGTCGTCAGGGCATGTCGTCCGAGGCGATGTCGTCATCACCCCGGGAGCTGGCGGCCGGCCTGCCGCCGTCGACGGCATCATCGGGGACTACCCGTCGCTGGAGATTTACCAGAGCATGCCCGACGGCTCGTCTCACACTCTCGCGCAGGACGCCGCGGACAGCGGCAACGCTTTCGGGCCGCTGACGGAGCTGCCGTTCTTCCATCGAATCGGCGAGGGCTCAGCAGCTTTCGCGCCATACGCTTCACCGGTGCCAGGAGCGTTCCGAGATCCCATCGACATCGTCCCGGGCGTTCGCGAATGGGTCGATCCGAACATGCCGACAGACCTGGGACCGACCGACCAGGTCCCGAACGTCGTCGTGGTGCGTTAGGGGCGATCGATGACTGCAGACTTCGGCACTCCGGTGCCGCAACACACACAGACCTACTTCTGGGTGGCAGCCACCCTCGGCGTTCCGCTCCTTTTAGCAGCATCATTACTGCGCACGCTGGTCGTTGTGATGGTGCTGGGCCACTTTGAATTTTCGGACTTGGGTGCCCAGGCAATCGCGGTCGGCACCACCCTCGCTGCTCTGGGGATCTGCTTCGTTGTCCTGCGGCTTGCGGTGTCGCCCTGGATGCGCGGGACATCGGTCGCGGTAGCTGTCGCCGGCGTCTTCGTCTTTGCCGCTGCGGTGATGATGCTATGAAAGGCACCCCTGGACTGAGCCAACTCTTCGGCCCCGCAAGCTTAGTCGGTGTCATCTTAGGGACCCTGTGCCTGGTTTTGCTTCTGTTTGGGGTGTTCGGGCTTGTCGCAGGTTTTGTCGGTCTACTGGTCGTGGGGCTTCCGCTCACGCTGGCCTTAACCTCGATCCGTGGACTTGAGTGATTGATGTGTCTGCCATGGCTGGTTGTCGTTTGGTGGGCTTGTGAGCGTGACGTAACCGCTGGTCTGCCCAGCTTTTCCCTGTGCGCTCCGGTAGGGGCCTATTC
>NZ_JBTBFV010000079.1:0-18862 GCF_054786995.1 Mycobacterium sp. ZZG | reverse complement strand
TCTTCACCTGCGAGGTGCCTTCCCGCTGGAACGATTGAACCCTAGAGAAGTCCAATTATTCCTTGCAGGACAGGCACTTTCGCGTATCTACACCCCATCGAACGCAAACTTCCGCGAAAAATCCGGGCTAACGCGGCTGGCGTGAACGGGGTTTGCGGGTACCACTACTGGTTGTCGTTTCGGAGGTGATTTGTAGCGCCGGCCGAATGAACCGGACGGCCTGCGCGCGTGCCGACTTCTTGCTGCGCGGGTAGGCGTGCGGCGATGTGGCCACGGCGCTCACCAGAGCGAACATGCTCACGGCATCGGCTTCGGGTTTCGGGGAGTACATAAATCCGGCTCGGTGCCCAGCGCGCAGCACGTTGATGACGGGCTCGCACAGGAGCCAGCGCATGTCAGCCATCAACTCGGTGTTTGTTTGGTAAGAATTCAGGATTTCCGGAGTCAGGAAAAGCGCCGTGCGTGCGGCCTTCGTCGGTTCGTAGAACTGATCCAGCAGCCCGTCGAGCCACGCTTCCAGCGCGGCCACGGGCCCAGATGCGTTCGCTATGGCGTGTTGGAGCGCGCGCCGGGCCGATTCGCCATCTCGGCGGATGATGGCGGTCAGTAGCGCGTCCTTGGATGGGAAGTGGCGATAGAAACTGGATGTCGACAGGTGCGCCTCAGCCAAGATGGCGGCGACCGACAGTCGCGTATAGCCTTGGTCGGCCATCAGGCGGACCGCGGCGTCCATCACCATGCTCCGTTCGGTGTCGTCGTCGAAGTGGCGTGGTCGGCCCAGCTTGTCGGGCGCCTGCCCGCTCGGATTGCCCACGCCACCCTCCATGCGACCTTCAATCGATGAACGAACGTTAGCAACAGCGCAACCACGCGGACCTGATCTAGGTTTACTGACAGCGCTCGGCGTCGCTGGTGTAGGCCCATTCGTCGGCGAGTGTGACGGTGCTCGACCTCGCCGAGCGCGTCGCGGAATGCGTGTGATCGGTAGCAGGAACCGTTGTCGGTCACATTTTTTCGGGCCGTGATCCCTTGCCGTGAGTGTGCATCTACGGCGGTGTGGATGAAGGCATATCCCCGCACCGGGTTGCCGTACATGTCGCGCCGTCCCGAACTCTTGACGTCGACGTGCACCGAGCTCAGAGACTTAGCGCGCTCACTTCTTGCGGTTCTCACCCAATACTTCGGCGATCGGGTTCGGTGGCACGTCTCTATCCCTCTCGGTGACACCCGGCTTGGTGGGCACCCGGTGCGCGGCACCCCTCTCGCCATCGGTCATGACGTCGTCGGTCAGCGGCACGGATGCCAGCACTTCGGCGAACCCGGCATACGTCTCGGGCGGGATCGAGCGCAGCGCCCGGATGGTGTCGTCATCGCAGGAACGGCGTTCCGCCGCTGCGAGAAGAGTCGCCTTGTCCGCTGGGAAGTCGACATCGTCGAGGCATTCGCGGAGTCGGCGGCACGTGGTGGCTGCGGACATGATGCTCCTCCTTGTGCGCGGTTGTCTCGGTGCCGAATGCCCGGCACGACGGGCCGCAAACCGCCGCGAACAAGCGAATACTCCACCGCGGGCCGGGCGGCCGATCATGACCTATCCGGACGAGATGCCCGTCGAGGCTCAGCTACTTGGCGCGTCGGACTTCCCCGCGCGGCGGTCAGGCCGCTTGGTTGTCGGGTGGTGCGGGGCCGCCGGGTTCGCCGGGGTCATCGGCCGGTGTCGGCGGACCCGGCTCGGCGTCGACCGTCGCATTGTTGGCGGGTTGGGTTGGGGCACTGGTGTTCTGGCTCTGCGGCGGCGGATCGTCGGGGGGTCGTAGCAGCCGTTCGGGTTGGTGGTAGTAGTTGAGCCGGGCCTGACCGGTGTCCAGTGTCGGGGGTGGGATCCATTCCACCTCGCAGCGGTCGTTCATCCGGGTCGACCAACCACCGCCGTCGGGGTCGACGCTGCGGTTATCCGGCCCGCACGCCAGGCCGAGTTCATCGACGTTGGTGTTCCCGCCATCGACCCAGTCGGCGACCACGTGATGGACCTGAGACCCGTAGGCGCCCACGGTGCAGCCAGGTTTGGTACACCCGCCGTCACGGGCGATCAGCATGATCCGCTGTGCCGGGGAGGCGATCCGCTTGGCGCGGAACAAATCCATTGCTGAGCCGGTGGCCCGGTCGAACACCGCCAGATAGTGATTGGCGTGCCCGGCCATCCGGATCACCTCGGCGATCGGCACCACCGTGCCCCCACCGGTGACACCGACCCCGGCGCGGGACTCCAAATCCTGCAGCGTGGTACGGATGATCACCGACACCGGCAACCCGTTGAGCTGCCCCAGCTGCCCACTCATCAACGCGATCCGCCCGGCCGCGACCAGCGCATCATGCTGACGCTGGGCCAGGCTGCGCTGATCGTTGTCGATCTGGGCCTGCGACGGCGTCCCCGACGTACACGGCTCGGGATCGTCGGGATTACACATCCCCGGCGCGGCCAACCGGGCGAAAATCGGCTCCCACACCGCCCACGCCTCCGGAGTCAGCGTGGCGCGCAGATCCACCATGGCATCCCCACGCTGGGGCGACCTCGACACCGCGCGTTTGCGGGCGCGTTCGCTGTCATCGGGTTCGGGGCCGTCCTGATCGAGCAGAAACAACGTCCGCTCCGCGCAGTCCTTGAGTTCCTTGGGGCCGTTACCCACCGCAGTACGCACCAGATCAACCTCGATGCGCTCCCGGGTGGCGGTGTCGACCCAGCCCGGCACCTTGTTGAGCGATCGGCGGATCACGTCGACGTGTTCGGCGTTGATCAGCCCGTGCGCTTGGGCGATCGCCGTGGCGGGCAGCACCGGCGGCAGGGCCGGGCCGGTCAACGACGGCCGCGGCGCCAACACCGCCGCCTCGGTCAGCCGGCGGTGGGCCTCACCAGCCGAGATCCGCCACCGGACGGTCAACACTTCTTTCCACGATTTCGCACCCATCTGCTGCGGTGTCGCCTCAGTCTGCAACCGCGCCAGCAACCGATGACCCACCGCCGGCAATTGGCACGACAATGTCTCCAGTTCATCCAGGGCCGCAACAAGATCAGGCCGGGTCAGCAGGTCGACCTCACAGGCCGCCACCGCATCAACGGCAGCCCGCAACCCGCTCACCGCGGCCCGCAAGTCGTCGCCCGACATAGTTCGAACATACATTCGACCACCGACAAGACATGCCTCTGGTGCAGCCACTCACGCAGGGGAGGCACGGCGCTCTTCGGGGTGTCGACCATAATTCTCGGGTGAGTGCTCAGACTTCCAAGCTCCGCCGGTTCGGCCGCGTCGAATCCCGCGACCTGACCCAGGCGGCGGTCTTCGCAGGCCTGCTGGCCGCCCTCGGGCTCCCGGGCACCCTGACCATCGGACCCACCGGTGTGCCGATCACGCTGCAGACCTTCGGCGTAATGCTCGCCGGGTCGATCCTCGGCGCCCGAAAGGGCGCGTTGGCGATCGCTCTGTTCACGATCCTGGCCGTCGCCGGGTTGCCGATCCTGGCCGGTGGCCGCACCGGGCTGGTGTCGCTGTCCTCACCGACGGCCGGCTTCTTCGTCGGCTGGATGCCCGCGGTCATCGTGATCGGGCTGCTGACCGCCCTGATGATGCCCCGCTACCGCGTGCTGTGGGGCATCGCCATCAACATCGTCGGCGGGATGGTCGTCATCTACCTCTTCGGCACAGCCGGGTTGATGTTGCGCACTGACTTGTCCTGGTGGGCCGCGTTGTCCACGAACGGCATCTACCTCCCCGGCGACATCGCCAAAGCGGTGGTGTGCGGTTTTGTCGCCGCCCAGGTGCATCGCGCTCGTCCGGGCCTCATCACGCCTCGGCGCACGGTGCGAAGCCATGGCTGAGGATCCGGCAGGCGCGATCGTCGTTGACGGGGTCTCCCACTCCTTCGGCGACCGACCCGTGCTGCGCGACATCTCGCTGACCCTCGCCGAGCACCGAGTCGCCATCGTCGGCGCCAACGGCAGCGGGAAATCCACACTGGCACGGCTGTTCAACGGGTTGGTGCTGCCCGATGCAGGGTCGGTGCGCGTGCACGGTCTGGACACCCGGCGTTCGGCCAAACAGGTCCGCCGGCAGGTCGGTTTCGTGTTCACCGATCCGGACCGCCAGATCCTGATGCCCACCGTCGCTGAGGATGTCGAACTCTCGCTGTCCCGCCAGTCGCTGGACCGGCAGACCCGCGCTGCGAAGGTGGCGCAGGTGCTGGAACGGTTCGGGTTGGCCGGGCACGCCGACCAACCCGCGCACCTGCTGTCCGGCGGCCAGAAGCAGTTGCTGGCGCTGGCGACGGTGCTGGTCACCGAGCCGACCGTGGTGGTGGCCGACGAGCCGACGACGCTGCTCGACCTGCGCAATACCCGGATGTTGCGAAAAGCCTTCGCCGCGTTGGACACCCAGGTGGTGATCGTCACCCATGATCTGGATCTGGCCGACGACGCCGACCGCGTCATCGTGCTCGAGGACGGCCGGGTGATCGCCGACGATGTACCGCCGGTCGCGCTGGCCACCTACCGGCGGCTGATGGCGTGACGGTCTTGGGGGATTACCGGCCCGGAACGTCGTGGCTGCATCGCCTGCCGGCCGGGGCGAAGCTGCTCGCGCTCGGTGGACTGATCGTCGCGATGACGGTGTGGGTGGATTCGCCGGTGCGGCTCGGCGTCGTGGCCGGAATCGTTCTGGCAGGCGTGCTTTCGGCGCGGCTGAACGTGTGGGCGCTGATTCTGCAGCTGCGGCAGGTGCTGTGGGTCGTCGGGTTCATCTTCGTATTGCAGGTCGTGCTCACCGACTGGCGTCGCGCGCTGGTGGTGTGTGGGGTGCTGCTGCTCGCGGTGTGCCTCGCGGCGATGGTGACGTCGACGACGCGGACAACCGACATGCTGGACGCGGCCACCCGGGCGATGAATCCCATGGCGCGGTTCGGGTTTCCGGTCCGGCAGGTCGCCATCGCGTTGGCTTTGACCATCCGGTCGATCCCGCTGTTGGTCGAGATCATCGGCCAAGTGGACGAGGCGCGACGGGCCCGCGGGCTGCGGGTCACCCCGCGGATCGTGTTCGTGCCCGTGATCGTCGGTGCGCTTCGTGCCGCCGACGACTTCAACGAAGCGCTCATCGCCCGCGGCATCGACTGACACAACGGCTCGTTCACTCAGAGCTGCGGTCGTGCTGCTGTGCGGCGACTCCGAGGTCGGAAAGCAGGCGCTGGATCCGTTGTTCGATCTGATCGCGGATGGGCCGGACTGCGTCGACGCCCTGACCGGCCGGGTCGGGAAGGTCCCAGTTCTCGTAACGCTTGCCCGGGAACACGGGGCAGGCGTCTCCGCAACCCATGGTGATGACGACGTCGGCGGCTTGCACGATCTCATCGGTCCAGGGCTTCGGGTATTCACCGGTGATGTCGATCCCGACCTCGGCCATGGCAGCGATGGCGGCCGGATTGATCTCGGTGCCGGGTTCTGATCCTCCCGACCAGGCGATGGCCAAGTCGCCGGCCAGGTGGGTGAAATAGCCCAGCGCCATCTGGGAGCGGCCGGCGTTGTGGGTGCAGAGAAACAGCACAGTGGGTCTGCCGTCGCTGACTCGGCCTTCCACGCGCGCCAAAGCGTGAAGTCGTTGGCGGGCGAACCGTTCTGCCAGTAGCGGAAGAAAGTTGGGAATGGTGGCACGGCCGGCGAACTGGTCGTAGGACGAGTGCAGAAAGCGCTCGATGGTTTCGGTGCCGAAGGACCCGTTGAACTCACCATCCAGCCGGGTCGCGGCCGTTCTCAGGGCCAACCGCTGATCGACCGAGAGATCACGGCGGCGGCCATCGGTGACGGGACTGTCAGTCATGGGAGGACTCCGTTGAACCGGCGACGTAACGCCAGGGAGACGTAAACCAGAGCGACCAGGACAGGTACTTCGATCAACGGTCCGACGACACCGGCCAGGGCTTGGCCGGAGGTGGCGCCGTAGGTGGCGATCGCGACGGCGATGGCGAGTTCGAAGTTGTTTCCGGCGGCGGTGAACGCCAGGGTGGTCGTCCGCTCGTACCCGAGGTCCAGCAGCGTGCCGAGCAGGTAGCCGCCACCCCACATGAGGGCGAAATACGCCAACAGGGGGAGCGCGATGCGGGCAACGTCCCACGGCTGGTGGGTGATCTGATCTCCTTGCAGCGCAAACAGAATTACGATCGTGAACAGCAGCCCGTAGAGTGCCCACGGCCCGATCCGCGGCAGGAACTTCGCGTCATACCAATCGCGGCCTCTTACGCGTTCGCCCACACGGCGGGACAGGTAGCCGGCCAGCAGCGGGATGCCGAGGAAGATCAGCACGGACTTGGCGATCTGCCACGGTGACGTGTCGATTGTCGTCTGGGGAAGTCCCAGCCACCCGGGCAGCACGGACAGGTAGAACCAGCCCAGCACCGCGAACATGACGACCTGGAAGAACGAGTTCAAAGCCACCAGGACAGCGGCGGCTTCACGGTCGCCACAGGCCAGGTCGTTCCAGATGATGACCATGGCAATGCAGCGGGCCAGCCCGACGATGATCAGCCCGGTGCGGTACTCGGGCAGGTCGGGCAACAGCAGCCACGCGAGAGCGAACATCAACGCCGGACCGAGCACCCAGTTCAGCACCAGCGAGGACACCAGGAGTTTTCGGTCTCCGGTGACCGTGTCGAGCCTGTCGTAGCGGACCTTGGCCAACACCGGGTACATCATGATCAGGAGACCGAGCGCGATCGGAAGCGAAATCCCGTCGATCTGAACGCGTTCCAGTGCGGTGTTCAGGCCGGGAATCCACCGGCCCAGCAGCAGCCCGGCGACCATCGCCGCACCGATCCAGAGCGGGAGAAAACGGTCGAGGGTGGAGAGCTTGCCGACCACCGCCGGCGTCGCGGCAGTGGTGGTGCTCATGCCGGTGTCCCCGCCGCCGTCGACGCGGTCACCGCGCCGAGAAGCACCGACAGGCTGGCCAACGCTTCGGGTACCACCGCGTAATACACCCACGACGCCCGGCGTTCCGACGTGAGGAGCCCGGCGTCCCGCAACACTCGCAGGTGATGCGACACGGTGGGCTGGGAGACCTCCAACCCCGCGGAGACATCGCAGACGCACGCTTCTGCTCCGGCGTGGCTGGCGACCGCCGAAAACAATTGAAGCCGCACGGGATCGGCCAGGGCTTTCAGTTTCGTCGCCATGTCCGCTGCCGCTGCCGCCGAGATCGGCTCGCGCAGAAGCGCCCCAGGCGGACAGCAGGCTAGAGCGGCCGACGGCTCGTGCGGATTCGACATGTTCCGATATTGATGGATATCGAATCCAGAGTCAAACGAAGGTTGCGACCCTGACGATCATCCCGGCGCGGGCGGAAGCGGAAAGCGCAACGACGCGGCCGTCAGGTGCTGCTTGAGAACGGTGTCGGCGCAGACGTGTTCGATCGACCCGCTCTCGTTCATCACCACTTGGGCCAGCTCGTCCACGATGTCTGGGGTACGGCGGACCGGGCGTCCACATAGCGGGCACGTTTCGCCGGAAAGGGCCATCCATTGATCGTGGTCGCATATCACGCCCGGTGTCACCGTTCCATCCTGGACCAGGAGCTCGTCTACCGCTGCGACCGTCCCGGCCCACAGGCATCCGGGAAGACCGAGAACCGCCAATCCGCCCGCAGCCGCCTTCTCGACCGTCTCGGCGACCATCCGCTCCTCCTCGTCGCGCTCATAGCGCTGCAGGACCGCTGCGGCCTGCCGCTTCACATCACCGAAAGCGGTGCGCGCATCGTCGTCGACCGTGAATGTGCCCGCGAGGGTAGGCCGCAGTTCGTGGGTGAGGTAGTCAAGGAAGCGCGGCAACTCGGCGTGGTGGCCGCCGACAATCAACAGCTCGAATGCACCGTCGCGATGCATCTTGTCGAGCATGGTGACCACCTCGAGATAGTGACGCTTGGTCAGCTCCTCGGCCTTGTCTTGATTGCGGCCGGGGTCGGCGTCAACCCGCCGTGTGCCGACCTCAGACATCTCGTCCTGGAAGAGCTCCCAGATCCGAGCGGCCTTTCGGTCGACGACCGCGACGCAACAGCGGTGATACTCGTCGAGCACTGCCAACATCGGCCGGACCCAGGGGGTTTCATCGACCACAATCCGGTCATGCACGCTGCGGGGAAGCTGAACTTCCTCGAAGAAGTCGCGACCGCTGCACGAGAACATCGCAACCGAACCGGGCGACCAACGGTCGTGCTTCTCGACCGCCTCGGTGAACCGCTCCATATCGGCACGGACGGACAGCATCGCGTCGTGGCCGAGTTGGTGGTCTTGGGCCATCGGCTGGATTTCGTGCAGCAGGCTGTCTAGCTTGCTGCGAACGACTGTCACGCGGTCTTCGGGCTCGTACGGCACGGCGGCATATAGCGAGATGACCGGCATGCCGTTCCCCCGAAAGCCGACGATCCGGTTGACTGTCTCCGCCGTGATCACAGCATCATCGCGTACGCAGCGGGTGTCGTCATATCAGGCTCCTCCTAAAACGGTGATGGCAGCGGAAACACCCACCAACCATGCCTAACGACCCTGCCGGGTACTTCAGCCCCCGGACACCAGGTAATGGGGGTTGAGTTGATCCTGCGAGACGAACACCCGCCTGATCCAGCGCCTGATCTACTATCTGCATATGAATGCAGATAACGGACTGTGCCGCCGCCGTCTCCCGGAGGACGAGGTGGCATTGGTGGTCGAGTCGTTCCGCATGCTGGCCGACGCCACCCGCGTGCAGATCGTGTGGGCACTCTCCAGCGGGGAGATGTCGGTCAACGACCTGGCGGCCCACATCGGCAAGCCCGCGCCGTCGGTCTCGCAGCATCTGGCGAAGCTGCGCATGGCTCGCTTGGTGCGGACGCGCCGGGAAGGCACCTCGATCTTCTATGCGGTCGACAACGACCACATCAAGCAACTGGTCCGCGACGCGGTCTTCAACGCCGAGCACGCCGGTCCCGGCGTTCCCGGTCACCACCGCAACACCGAGCAGCTGGCCGAGTTGCACCGCGTGGGTGGACCGTCGGGGGAGAAGGAACGCCGCGCATGACACACCCTCACCCTCATGGGGATGGAACCGCAGGCAGGCTCCGGGCGGCAGTCAAGGAGGTGTTCGCGCCGCACAGCCACGACCCCGCCGACAGCATCGACGACGCGCTGCAATCCAGCGCCGCCGGCATCCGCGCGGTGAAGGTCAGCCTCCTGGCGCTCGGCGCCACCGCGGTCGCCCAACTTGCCATCGTGATGATCTCCGGGTCGGTCGCCCTGTTCGCCGACACGGTGCACAACTTCTCCGACGCGCTCACGTCCATACCGCTGTGGATCGCCTTTGCTGTCGGCACCCGCGCCGCGACCCGGCGCTACACCTACGGCTACGGTCGCGCGGAGGATCTCGCGGGGTTGTTCGTCGTCGCCATGATCGCGCTGTCCGCCATCGTCGCCGGCGTCGAATCGGTCCGCCGCTTCATCAACCCGGTGCAGATCGACCATGTGGGCTGGGTGGCTGCCGCCGGACTGCTCGGCTTCGTCGGCAACGAATTGGTAGCTCTTTACCGTATCCGCGTCGGCCGCCGAATCGGGTCGGTCGCTCTGGTCGCCGATGGGCTGCACGCACGCACCGACGGCTTCACGTCGCTGGCTGTGCTGCTCGGCGCAGGCGGTGTCGCTCTGGGCATTCCGCTCGCCGATCCCGTCATCGGGATCGTGATCACGGTCGCCATTCTGGCGGTGCTGCGCACGGTGGTGCTCGACGTCTTCCGCCGTCTGATGGACGGTGTGGATCCCGTTCTGGTCGACGCGGCGGAAGCCGCGCTGCGCGCCGAACCCGGCGTCATCGGGGTGCGTAGCGTGAAGATGCGCTGGATCGGGCACCAGCTCCATGCCGATGCCGAGCTCGACATCGCCTCCGGCACCACCCTCGATGGGGCCCACCGCATCGCCCACGAGGCCAAGCACACCCTGACCCATGCGGTGCCGAAGTTGTCGACGGCGCTCATCCACGCCTATCCCGCCGACAGCCACCACTGAGCACGACACGATGGACTGGTGGACAGCGCCCAGCTGCGCCAGCTGCGCCGTCCGCGCTGGGTAGGCACACCCGCTGCACCGGTGCAGCAGCAGTTGCCGCGCCGCGAGTGTTCGGCCCGTTGTCGATCGACGTCGCGTCGGCACGGCTACCGTTGCGTCCATACCCCTAGGGGGTATAACGTCGACTGTGTTGCCCGCTCCGCGAGCCCCGGCGGGGTCTGTGACGCGAACCGTCCGCACACCGGGCACTGTGCGACTCCCGAGAGGAGCGACATGACACACCCACACGCAACCGCACCGGGCCACAGTGCCGCGCATCCCGGATCCTCCACGGCGCACGGGCACGCCGGCCACGGCGGCGATCACGTGGCGCAGTTCCGAAAACTGTTCTGGGTCAACCTGATTCTCGCGGTCCCGGTGGTCGCATTCTCGAGTATGTTCGCGATGCTGCTGGGCTACCAGGTGCCGGACCTGCCGGGTGTCCGCTGGATCGCGCCGCTGCTCGGCACCGTCCTGTACATCGTCGGCGGGCGTCCGTTCCTCATGGGCGCGGTGAGTGAAATCCGTTCCCGCAAACCGGGAATGATGCTGCTGATCGGGCTGGCGATCACGGTCGCGTTCGTGGCGTCCTGGGGCGCGAGCCTGGGCCTGCTCCACCACGAGCTGGAGTTCTGGTGGGAGCTGGCGCTGCTGGTGGTCATCATGCTGCTCGGCCACTGGATCGAGATGCGCGCCCTGGCTCAGACGACCTCGGCGCTTGACTCACTGGCCGCGCTGCTGCCCGATGAGGCCGAGAAGGTCGAGGGCGATCACACCGTCACCGTCTCCCCGGCGGAGTTGCAGGTCCGCGACGTGGTGGTGGTCCGGCCCGGCGGCAGCGTCCCGGCCGACGGCAGGATCGTCGACGGCCGCGCGGACATGGACGAGTCGATGGTGACCGGGGAATCCCGCCCGGTCACCCGCGGGGTGGGGGATGCCGTCACGGCCGGCACCGTCGCCACCGACTCCGGGCTGCGGGTGGAGATCACCGCCACCGGTGCCGACACCACGCTGGCCGGCATTCAGCGCCTGGTCGCCGAGGCGCAGAACTCCTCGTCGCGGGCCCAGCGCCTGGCCGACCGGGCCGCCGGATGGCTCTTCTGGTTCGCGCTGCTCACCGCCGCGCTCACCGCGGTGGTCTGGGCGGCCGTCGGCGATCCCGATGCCGCCGTGGTGCGGGCGATCACCGTGCTCGTCATCGCCTGCCCTCATGCGCTGGGTCTGGCGATCCCGCTGGTCGTGTCCATCGCCACCGAACGCGCCGCCCGGGGCGGCGTTCTGATCAAGGACCGGCTCGCGCTCGAGAGCATGCGCACGGTGGACGCCGTGTTGTTCGACAAGACCGGCACCCTGACCAAGGGTGAACCGACGGTCACGGCGATCGAGACCGCCGGCGAGGCCAGCAAGGATGAGGTGCTCGCGCTCGCGGCCGCGGCCGAGGCGGACAGCGAACATCCGCTGGCACGGGCCATCGTGCGCGCCGCCGAGGAACGCGGACTCGCAGTGCCCCGTGCTACCGGGTTCTCCTCGTCCCCGGCCGTCGGCGTGACCGCGTCGGTCGATGGGCACGAGATCCGGGTGGGCGGCCCGCGCCTGCTCGAGGAGGTCGGCGCCCCCGAGGTCGGCGCCGCCTCCGAGTGGCGCGACGAGGGGGCGATCATCCTGCACGTCGTGCGTGACGGCACCGTCGTGGGCGGCCTGCGCCTGAGCGACGAGATCCGGCCCGAATCCCGGGAGGCGGTCGACGCGCTGCACATGCTGGGCGTGGAAGTCGTGATGATCACCGGCGACGCCGAGGCGGTCGCCGGTGCCGTAGGCCGCGAACTCGGCATCGACCGCGTGTTCGCCGGGGTGCGCCCGGAGGACAAGGCGGCCAAAGTCGCTGCGCTGCAACAGGAAGGCAAGAAGGTCGCGATGGTCGGTGACGGTGTCAACGACGCGCCTGCCCTGGCGCAGGCCGATGTGGGCATCGCGATCGGCGCGGGGACGGACGTCGCGATCGCCTCTGCGGGCGTCATTCTCGCCAGCTCCGATCCACGCTCGGTGCTCTCGGTGATCCTGCTGTCCGTCGCCACCTACCGCAAGATGAAGCAGAACCTCTGGTGGGGTGCGGGTTACAACCTCGTCTCCGTGCCGCTGGCCGCCGGTGTGCTCGCCCCCGTCGGATTCGTGCTGCCGATGTCCGTCGGGGCGCTGTTGATGTCTCTGTCCACAGTTGTGGTGGCGCTCAACGCGCAGTTGCTGCGCCGCATCGATCTGCGGCCCGAGGCCAGCACCCGAGCGGTCCTGAACCGTTGACCGGCGACCTCACCCGGCGTGGTCGTGAGCGTGATCGGTGTGGCCGTCCTGCGCAGGCTGCGCCGGAGCGGCGGGGGCCTCCCGCGGTTGCGGTGGGGTAGGCGTGCCCATCGGGTCCACCGTCCGCGGCGCGATCGCCGGCTCTGCATGGTGGCCCTGATGGTCGTCCGCATGGTCGTCCGCGTGTCCGGAGCCGTGGTGGCCCGGTTCGGCGTTGGCCGGCCCATGGTGGCTGTGCCGAAGGCCCGACGCCACACCGACGGTCGAGGCCAGCGCCACGACCGTGGCGGCGCCGAGCAGCACCATCGCATTCGCGTAAAGGGGGATCAGATCTCCGCGGTGACCGCGGTACCACACCCACCCGGCTCCCATCACGACGTAGATCTGCAGCAGCACCGCGCACAGGTCCGCGGCCGCGACGACCTCTGCCACACCGGCGTGAGGGCCGTACGGCGGTCCGGCGGTCCGGGACAGCGCCCACAACACGACCGCTCCGACGTTGACCGTGATCCCGGCGGCGAGCACCGGCGTCGTCATCCGGGTGAGTATCAGCCCCGCCCAGACCAGCTGGAAGAGCGCGAGGGTGACGAAGAACAGGCCCGCTGGGATCCATTCGTGCCAGTGGCTCGGGACGACGGCGAAATGGATGACGGCTGCACCGAGGGAGGCAAGCGCGGCGAGGCGCGCCGCCAGTCCGCTGTCGGTCGTTGTCGCTGTCCTGGCTGTCACCGTCCGATGATGTCAGTACCCGGCCGCGGAACGGTTGCCTGAATCCACATCTCGACCGGAACGAGATTTCTTCGTCACCGGGTCGAGGCCGTGGGCGGTTTGGCCCACGGTCCGTCGAGCTCCGCGCGCCATAGCAGGGTCCTTCTGCTCTGGCAGGGGCCTGACATCCCCGCCGAGACTTAAAGCGCACGCGACAACGGTGACGATGAAAGGTGAGGCAGATGAAGCGTGAAGTATGCAAGTTCTTCTCTGGAGTGTTCGCGGGGTTGGCGTATACCCACGTGGCGTACGCCGTCGCGATCTCCTCAGGAGTGTTGAGCGAACCCGTCTTTCGCGGAAGGCGTTGGGGCGCAAAGTATGCCTGGATCGAAGCCGCGACGTACCCGGCTGTCAGTGCGGGACTCGGCTATGCCGGCTGGCGCGGCGGGGCCGACCGTTCGCCCCGGGAGCCGATAGCGGTACCGGACGACGGGCGACGGGACCAACCCGTCGCCGCGACCGAAGCGCCGCAGCCGGTTATCTAGACCGACGCGCCGCCGGTCTGCACTACCGGCAGCAGTTCGGATCCAGCGTGGTGCACAGCGCTTGGAGCGCCTCGGGCCGGACACGGTGGTAGACGTTCATTCCGCGACGGTCGGACAGCACCAGGCCGGCCTTCCGGAGTTGACTGAGGTGGTGACTCACAGTCGACTCGCTCAGGCTCAGCACCGTGGCGAGGTCACCCGAGATCTCCTCGCCGGAAGCGGAACTGAACAGGTACGACACGATCTTGACGCGCACCGGATCGGCCAGCGCCTTGAGTCGCACCGCGATCTCGAGCGCATCGGCGTCGGACAAAGGGCCGGACGCGACGGGTGCACAGCACACCGGTGCGGTCGTGTCGATGACGGGCAATGCCTTGGGCATGACGCTATCTTGCCACACTCTTGACATATATCGAAAAGGTGGCGCATAGTGGACGCGCCAATTCGATATATGTCGCAAACCTGGAGGTGCGTAATGTCCCGTGTGCAGCTGGCGCTCAACGTCGACGATCTCGACGAGGCAATCACGTTCTACGGCAAACTCTTCGGCGTCGAACCGGCCAAGGTCAAGCCGGGCTATGCCAACTTCGTCGTCGCCGACCCGCCGCTCAAGCTCGTGCTGCTGGAGAACCCCGGCAAGGGTGGCAGCCTGAACCACCTAGGGGTCGAGGTGGCCTCGAGCGAGGCCGTGCATGCCGAGATCGCCCGGCTGACCGAAGCTGAGATGTTCACCGAGGAGGAGATCGGGACGACGTGCTGCTTCGCCACCCAAGACAAGGTGTGGGTCACCGGACCGGGAGGCGAGAAGTGGGAGGTCTACACCGTGCTAGCCGATTCGGAGACGTTCGGAGTTGCTCCCGCGGCGTCAGCGTCGTGCTGCTGAATCCCTGAGCGGAATACCGGCGGGCACCGAACGACGGTTGCGTGAAAGGTCTTACGCTGTACCGGTTCCTGCCGCTGGGGATACCTCCTCGGCCGTAGGTCGCGATCACGATCGCGACCTACGGCGCGCCCTCGGGCCCGGCGCCGTCCGACCACTGATCGAGGTCCCCGTCCTGGTCGCGCTGGTCTATGTATCGTTGGGCCTGCGCCGCCATTCCCCCCCGTCGAGGAGCCCGGATGGCTCCCGACCTCCCCGGCCCTCGATGGTGGCTGCGGCGAACCGGTTCTGCACGTCGTCCCGGTTGACGAGGCCCGTCGATCGCACCCATACCCATCTCGCCCAAACACGGCCAGCGAACCCCCGCCGAGGCGTAATTTACGGACAGCGCAATCAGCGAACAGGCAGCGACGGCTCGGGCCGACGCCGCTGACACGCGCTCGGTCGGGAGGATTGTCATGGGCTACGCCAACCACATTGGTCGCGTCGGAGCACTCGCGGTGACGCTGGGAGTGGGCTGGGCGGTGGCGTCCGCGCCGGGCGTGGCCTCCGCCGAGACGACCGAATCCTCGAGTTCCAGCCAATCCCCGTCCGGGGGTACGTCCGCACCGTCGTCCGACGCATCGTCGGCGAAGGACGCCGGCGACACCGGCGCCGCGCAGGACACGGGCGGCGACGAGACGACCGACGAGACGGCCGACGAGGACGCCGCGGAGCCCGACGACGTCGATGAGCCCGACGACGTCGATGAGCCCGACGGCTTGAAGGTGAGCTCGAAGGACCGGCAAGCCCGTGTTGAGCTGGAGCCGACCGAGACGGCCGCGGAGGTAGACGAAGCCGTCGCCGCCGTGGTGACCGTCGATACTGCCACCCCACCGGAAGCCACGGGCACCCCACCGGAATCCGCGAGCACCGACCCGCAGATCACGACCCCCGCGCCGCCGACCGCACCGGCCGAGCCGGCACCCGAGCCCACACTGCTCACCGTCGTCACCGATCTGGTGGATTCGCCGCTGCAGCCGCAGCCGCAGCCCGCGCCCGCCGCACCGCTCGAGGGTGCCACCATGCTGGCGTCGCTGGCCGCGGTGCGAGACGAGCTGGAGCGCAACGCAATCAGGCGAACGGCGGCGACCACCGCCGCGGCGGCCTACATCGACGACGGCACCCCCAACGTGCTGGTGATCGGCGTGGACGGTACGAACCTGTCCCGCGTGCTGGCCAATCCGGAACTCACCACCAACTTCTTCAGCCTGATGCAGGGAGGCACCACCGCCGCATCGACCATAGTCGGGCACACCACGATCTCGAACCCCTCGTGGTCGTCGATCCTGACGGGGGCGTGGGGCGAGAAGACCGGCGTGATCAACAACGTCTTCACGCCGTGGACGTATGACAAGTGGCCGACGGTGTTCACCCAACTCGAGGGGCAGAACAGCAGCATCCAGACCACGTCGATCGCCAACTGGGACGTGATCTCGGCGATCGCGGCGTCGGGCATCGGCGCCGACGAAGTGCTCAATGTGGCGCAGGTGGCCGGCGACACCAACTGGCTGCTCACCGACGACAGGGTCGGCGATCTCACCGAGGCCGCCATCGCGGCGGCGCGCGCCGATACCGCGAACTTCATGTTCAGCTACTTCGTCGGCGTCGACGAGAACGGGCACCTGTACGGCGGCGACTCCCCGGAATACCTGGCGGCGCTGGCGAACTTCGACCGCAACCTCGGTGAGATCATGCAGGCCATCAACCTGTGGGAAGACGCGACGGGTGAGAAGTGGACGATCATCATGGTGACCGACCACGGCCACCAACCGCAGCTGGGCCTCGGTCATGGATTTCAATCACCAGATGAGACAACAACTTTCGTCGTCGCGCGCAGCCCCGGCTTGTTCGGTGAGGGCCTGGTCAACACGAAGTACTCGATCGTCGACGTGACCCCGACCGTACTGTCGCTGTTCAACCTCCAGCCCACCGTTGACAACCTCGACGGGGTGTCGCTGACAGAACTGGGCGACGCTGACCTCACGCCCGTCAACGACAACGAAGCGCTGCGCGAGACACTGCTGGACATCATCGCCAAATACGGCTATCCCGACATCGGCACGAACCTGGCGCTGGGCGCGCGCACCATCTTCGCGTCGGTGCCCTACTACGTCGACATGCTCACCAACGGCATCACCGCGAGCCTGCAGTCGGTCGTCGATCAGGACATCTTCCTGATCAGCGCGCTGGCCGCACTGGCGATCATCCCGGTCAGGATCGTCGGCGGACTCACCTACGTGGGCACCAATGTCGTCGCGCAGATCGTCGCGCGGCTCACCGGTGTCACCGGCGCGAGCATCTTCCCGCTGTGGCCGCCCGCCCCGCCGTCGTTCCCGGACGCGCCCGAGGGCGTCTCCACCCCGGATCTGGTGGCGCTGGTGTGCACCGGCGGGCGGGTGTCGAGCGCCGTGTTCGCGTGCGGGGATTCGGTGGCGGTGTGAGTCAGCGCTGCATGGAGGCGATGAAGTACGACTCGTCGCCGGTGGGGTAGCCGCCGCCGTCGGTGGCGATGTGGACGTGGTCGAAGTGGTTCAGCGTCTCCGAGCCGTAGTCGGCAGTCCAGCTCGGCGCACCGATGCCGGGGTAGAAACCTTGCCGCCAGATCACGTGCAACACACCCCAACGCTTCGCGTTGGCCAGTGCGTACCCGGCGATCTGGTTGCCCAGCTCGATGCCTTTCTCGCTGTTGTGGTTCGGGATCATCACGTCGATCGCGAGCCCGTTGGGATGCCATTTCAGCGGATCCTGCCGGTACCCGCCGATCGTGGTGATCTCCGGGAACATCGCACTGATCGCGCGCGCAGCCCAGATCGTCTTGACCTGTAGGCCGCCTTCGGGGGCGACCCCGGCAGGCAGCGCGAAGTTGAACACCCGCGCGTCGGCCGGCGCACTGGCGGCCAGTAGTTCCGCTTCGGTGGGCGGTGGCGCGGACAGCGTCGGTGTGGGCTCCTGCCCGGCGGCGCTCGGAGGGGTCTCCACGTGGCGGGGTGTCGTCGTCGTGGTCTGGGCGTAGACCATGCCCGCGGACACCACGAGCGATGTGGCGACGGCCAGCCACCGCCCTCGTCCGTTGGCCAAGAGTTTGCTGCCCACGGACAGACACCTTAGTGGCCGTCCGGTTCCGTCCGACCGCGATCGCGGAATTCGTCCCGCCTGTTCCGGGTTTGATGGCCCAAGTCCGCAACAGGGCATCCCACTGTCGGTAGTCTCGGCGGTGTTCATCGTCGTCGCCGGTGTGGTGGTGCACCGACGTCACACGAGCGAACGGGAACCGGTCTCGACCTGAGGGTCGCCCCGGGGCCGGGGCCGGGGCCGGAGAGGGGACTCCGTGTCCGCCAGTGACAACGTGCGGTCAGCTGGAACGCCGGGCCTGGTTGACGGGCCCAAACCCGAACTGTCCGAGGAACGGCGACATCTCTACAGCGTCGTCGAACTGGTCGACAGCATGCAGCGGCGCGCGGTCAGCGATGTCGAGTCGGTCCTGCGCGACCTCAACACCGTGACGGTCGAGTCCGTGCCCGGCGCGCAGTACGGATGCATCACCGTCGTCGGTGACAAGATCGAGTCCGTGGGGCCGACCCACCCGTATCCGGTGCTGCTCGACGACGTGCAGCGCGAGACCGGCGAAGGGCCGTGCCTGTCGGCTGCGTGGGAGCACCACACCATCAGCATCGAAAACCTCGATGTCGACGACCGCTGGCCGCAGTATCGGGACGCGGCGATCCTGCGCACCCCGGTGCGCTCGGTGCTTCCCTTCCGGCTGTTCAGCGAGGGCGGCAAACTGGCCGCGCTCAATCTGTACGCGGAGCCGACCCACGCCTTCGACGAGGAATCGGTGGAGATCGGGCTGATCTACGCCGCGCACACCACCGTGGCCTGGAACATGATGCGCCGCCAGCAGCAGTTCCGCAGTGCGCTGGCCAGCCGGGACGTCATCGGCCAGGCCAAGGGCATCCTGATGGAGCGTTTCGACATCAACGCGATGGCCGCGTTCGATCTCCTTCGCAAGATCTCTCAGGAGTCCAACATCAGACTCGCCGAGGTGGCCGAGCGGTTGGTCAACCTGGACCACCCGAACGACGAGAACGGTGGCGACGGTGGTCGCCGCCGTACTCAGAAGGGTGGGGGGTCGTTGCCGTAATCGGGTGGCGGGTGCGGGTTTTGGGGTTGTTGCTCGATGAGTCGTTGGGCGGCGTTGTGTTCACGCTCGGCCTTGATGCGGGCAGCCCTGTCCGCGGCGCGGGTGCGTTGGCGTTTGGGCATCTGGACCTCGCGGCCCGACCCGGGT
>NZ_JBTBFV010000078.1:0-19404 GCF_054786995.1 Mycobacterium sp. ZZG | reverse complement strand
AGTGCGGCGCCCCATGCGTGAGCGCCAGACGGTCCAAGACGTCGACGACACCGGCGGCGTCGATGGACCGATCCACCTCGATGGCGAGGGCTTCGCGGGTGAACTCGTCGATCACGTTGAGCATCTTAAGGGTGCGCCCATCGGAGGTGGTGTCAAACTGAAAGTCCATCGCCCAGAGCACATTCGGACGGATCGGGGACATCGCACCCACGGCGACACCGATCCCGGTCAGCCGCTTCTTGCGGCGCCGCTGCGGCACCCGCAAGCCCTCCTCACGCCACAGCCGGCGGATACGCTTGTTGTTGGCCTTCCAGCCGGCTCGCCGCGCCATCTTCGCGGCCCGGCGCCACCCCCAGCGCGGACGGTCAACCGAGAACCGGCGCAGCCACGCCCGCAGCTCAGCCTCCTCGGTGGTCACCGGCGCCGGCGTCAGCCGCATCGTCGAGCGGTGCAAGCCGACCACCGAGCAGGCGCGGCGCTCCGACACCCCGAACCGCTCACGCAGCGCGATAACGGCGCTGCGCTTGCGGTTCGGGGTCAGAAGTTTCCCGACGAGATCTCCTTGAGCATGTCGATATCGAGGGCCTGGTTGGCCACCAGCTTCTTGAGCCGGGCGTTCTCGGCCTCGAGCTCCTTGAGTCGTTTGGCCTCGTTGGCCTTCATGCCGCCGTACTGGGCGACCCAGCGATGCCAGGTCGACTCGGTGATCTCCAGGTGCCGGCACACCTCGGCCAGCTCCTGGCCGGTCCCCAGGAGCTTGTTGCCCTCGGCCAGCCTGCGGATGATCTGATCCGGAGTGTGCCGCCGGCGCTTGTTCGTTGCCATGTCGTCATTGATTCTTCCTGCCCGAACACTCGGGCAACAGAGTCCCACAACGACTGGACCACTACAGGGGGCTCACCTCAAGTGCAGGCCGACCACGTTGGCCCGGTTGAGCGCGGAGATTCGGCATTGTGAGCGGCAGTCGGTGCAGATGTTGGAGCGCGTGCGGCTCTCGGAGGAGCCGCCGAAGTCTGCCCGTCATCAGCGCGCGGCCCGTGCCCGTTGGGATCGGCGGGATCGGCGGGAAGCTGCCCGTGTGGGTCCGCGTCCGCAGCAGGTGGTGAGCTGAGGTGCCGCGCCAGAATCCGGTGAGGGCGCGGGAGGCCCAGCGCAGCAGCGACGGCCTCGGACCGATCTATCGGCGGCTGCTGGACCGTGAGCGCGACCAGCAGGCCCGGTACGGGCATCTGCACCGTCCTCGTTATCTGCTCGACGCCCTGGAGGCCGGGGAGACGGTCACGGTGCCGTGGTGGAAGGTTCCCGCCTACATGCGCCCACCTGGGTGCGGGGACACTCTCACGGTCGACCCGAGCATGTGACTAGCGAGGTTGGCGGGTCACGAGTGAACAACGGCTCTCACGGCGGCAGTCGACAACCGCTGTGTCCTGACCGATGATGGACATGTCGGGATTTGCTTACCTTGGAGGTCTGAGAGATGGCGGGCGCGAATCGCAGGGAGGTCGCGCGTAGGCGGCTGCTCATGCGCGCGGGCCACTGCGAGGACGCAGAGCTGATCAGTCGGACGCTGAAGCGGCTGAGCGAAGCCGCAGCTGCGCGTGAGCCGGTGTCAGATGACGACGCCAGTCGGGAAGCATCGTCCGAAATTCGGCAGATGCGCGCCGAGAGGCGAGCCAAGGATTTTGTGACTGCTCGCTCTCGCGGCGAGTGAGCGGCCCGCGCCACTTAAGCTCCTATGATTCGGCTGGTCGCAGACGCTAATACCTACGTCTCCGCCGCCATATCGCCTTCAGGTAGTCCGATGAAGATTGTCGAGGCTGCAATGCAGGGCCAGGTTGCTCTAGTCGTGTGCGGACGGCTCATGGACGAGGTGTCTGACGTGCTAGAACGTGAGAAGTTCCGCCGATGGATCACTGTCGATGACGCACGCGACTTCGTCGCTGCAATCGAGCTACTGGCGGATTGGGTCGATGACCGCCCGGAAGCTGAGATTCCGAAGGTGTGCACAGACCCCGACGACGACTACCTCATCGCGCTGTGCCAGGACGCCGATACCAGCGTCCTAGTATCCGGCGACCGCGCCGTCCGAAACATCCGCTACCCGAACATTCAGACGTACACACCCGCCGAGGCACTTGATCTACTCGATTACCGTCACAAGTGGGGCGAGGGGTTTCTCCCCGCAGATCCGAGCGGCAGCATGATGGCGATTGAGGCTGAGGGCAGCACAGCGCTAATCACCGTGTATTCAGCGTTCACGGCGATATTTGAGCACGCCGCGAACGAAGCGGAAGCTGAGGAGCTTCTCGGGTTCGTCACGGTGCCAAGCGCTGTGCCTGAGTTTTTAGCGGCATTCGACCAAGTGCGTGACATGCTGGCGGATCGGGGACTTGGGTCACGGCCTATATTTGCCTCTCCCGAGGTCGCCTATCTGAAGTTGCCGCCCAATCCCGGCGAGACCCTCATCACTCAGGGTGAACTTCAGCTGCCCGACGACACGATCTACGCCACCCTTCAGCGGTGCCCCGACCTGCCCAACCCGCCCGAGCTAGATGTCGATCACTGGCGGGTTTTCGGAGTTGGTGGCCCTTGGCCCATCGAACGGATTCCGCCCCGACCCGAGTCAGAAGCGGGCAAGTAGCTTCGGTTGACGCTTGTCGGCTTTGCACAGCTCAGTTCACGTCTAGTTCACGAACCTGAATCAGGTGTGCGAAAACGCACACTGAACTGCGGAAACTCTGGTGCGCGATACTGGGATTGAAGTTGGCGTTCTCGACGTTTTGCGATTCGTTGTCTGACCAGTGGAGATACCCTCTGAACTGGCGACACTCGGCACAGTATCGCGTGAGCTAGGCGGAAGCAAGCGGAACGTGCCGTAAGCTCATCTGGCATATATCTGGCACGGAAAACGCGATACTGGGTGGTCCCTGGGAATGGCAGAAAAGCGATCGTTCGGCAATATCCGGAAACTGCCGTCCGGTCGGTACCAGGTGCGGTTCACCGATCCTGACGGTAATTACGTCAAGGCGCCGACAACGTTCGCGGCCAAGATCGACGCCGAGGCATGGCTGACCGACCGCCGGCGCGAGATCGACGCCAAGATGTGGAACCCGTCCAGTGTCGCCCCAGTGGAGAAGGTGACATTTAGCGCCTACGCGGCCGCCTGGCTGGCTGGCCGCCAGGTCGCGGGCAGGCCGATCAAGGCCCGGACTCGGGAGCACTATCAGGCGCTGCTCGATGACCATTTGCTCGACGCGTTCGGCGCACGCCAGCTTGCCTCGATCAAGCCCAAGGATGTGCGGGAATGGTACGCGGGAACACTGACAGATCGACCCACGCTGCGCAGCCACGCCTACTCGCTACTGCGCACCATCATGGGCAGCGCGGTCAACGACGAGCTGATCGACGCCAACCCGTGCCGGATCACCGGCGCCGGCCGAGCCAAGCGCGTGCACAAGATCCGGCCGGCCTCGGTTGAGGAGCTGGCGACCGTGACGGCCGCAATGCCCGAGCGGCTACAACTGATGGTCACGCTGGCGTCCTGGTGCGCGTTGCGCTTCGGGGAGACGGTCGAGCTGCGCCGCAGTGACATCGACCTGAGCGACGAGGTGATCCGCATCCGCCGGGCGGCCGTGCGCACGAATGGCGGCACATTCGACGTCACCACGCCGAAGTCCGACGCCGGCGTTCGCGACGTCGCGATCCCGCCCCACATCATCCCGCAGATCGAACACCACCTATCAAAATTCGTTGGCAGCAAGCGTGACTCGCTGATCTTCGCCAATGAGACGGGTGGGCATCTGCAGCCCTCGACGTTGTACCGCCACTGGTACCGAGCGCGTGACGCCGCCGGCCGCAGTGATCTGCGCTGGCACGATCTGCGGCACTCTGGGGCGGTGCTGGCCGCGGCCACCGGCGCCAGCCTGGCCGAACTGATGGCCCGCTTGGGTCACTCGACACCGCAGGCGGCGATGCGCTACCAGCACGCAGCGCAGGGCCGTGACCGGCAAATCGCCGCACTGTTGTCCAAGATCGCAGAGAACGGGGGAGTGTGATGGCGGCGTCGTCCAAGTACGTCGTGATCTGTGCCTGCAGCGAGGTTGGGGCTGAGGTCGCAATCGTCGATGACGAGCGGCCCCGCGGCGGGCGCATCTCAATCCGCGGCCCACGAGGCAACGACCCCGATGTCTACACATTTCAGATGGTGGTCGTGAATCCGCCGTTTCGGTTCCAGAACAGACCAGATCTGAATGCCTACATGGAGACGCTCATTCCTGGTGCCACCATTGAGGCAGAGAAGTCGCAATCCAAATACAATGTCACACATACAATTTGGAATGACGGGCACCAGAGCTGGTCGTTCCGGTGCATGGAATGTCGGCAACAGGTGCAGCTGTCACAAGACACGCTCCTGTCCGTAATGGACTCGTTGGCCAAGGTTTGCGGCAGCTTGGAGACGCGAGTGGTGATTGATCCCGGAACTTCAGCGAAGCGAACCACGAGACACATGGTTCCGCTTGGCGTGTTGCACCGCCTGGTACTTCGCCTCAACAGGTAGTATTTCCGGCACGCGCTCAATCCTGAGCGTTTGCGTCTCCGAATTCCTCGGCTGGGCGGCATCGAAAGGATGTCGAAAGGCCCTCCGAGATGGCGGATACTCTCACTCCCCGGCGGCGTTACGCGAAGTTGGCCGAAGCCGCGAAATACCTTGGTGTCACCGACCGCACGATTCGACAGATGATCGCCGATGGGCGGCTGACCGGATATCGCAGCGGCTCACGCCTTGTGCGCGTCGACCTCAATGAGATCGACGCCGCTATGCAGCCGTTTGGCGGTGCATCGTGACTCGACGAGAAAGCCGCCCCGGGGGGAACGAGGCGGCTTCAAGGTCCACGGCGACGGACTTCCCTCAGCATAGCGGCGTCGCCGCTTGGAAGCGTCGACACGCCGGCCGCCAGCGTGTCGTCCCACTCGATTGCGGCTGCCGTGACTTATGGCCTTGCCGCTGCACCGAGCCGCCGCTGTCGGCCCGCATGATCGACGCCGGCCGTGACGCGGCCCAACACATCCTCGACGGCGGTGATGTGCCGCTGCTCGAGCTTGAGGTGTTGCAGGCGCTTTGGCGGCGCGGTGGTGCTGATCGCGCCTTCGCCGAACGGCTCCACGAGCTGACCGGCGGCGCCATCGCATGACCGATGAACACGTCAAGCAACGCGCCCTCGATGCCGTCGAGCGGCACCGACGCGACCGGCCACCCCCGACCTCACTGCCAACGTTCGATGGCCTCGACGATTCACAAGCGCTGGGCCGGCCCGAGGACGGCCCACGCCACGAGCCAGAGACCGCCGTTGATGGCGCAACATTCGTCCTGGACCAACCCGCCGGCATCCCAGCACTGTGGGGCCGCGATGCCCAGGTGATCTGGCCCGCTGGCGAAGCTCTCATGATCGCAGGAGGGCAGGGCCTGGGGAAGACCAGCATCGCGATTCTCATCGTGCGCGAACTCCTTGGCCTCGGCGACGGCAGTCTGATCGGCTTGCCGATTCACGAAATAGATTGCCGCATACTGTATCTCGCCATGGACCGGCCCAAGCAGATCGCGCGGGCCGCCGGTCGTGTATTCAGGGAATGCGACAGGCACACACTCGCCAAACAGCTCACCGTATGGTCAGGGCCGCCGCCGCGCGACTTGGCCGCCAATCCTGCACTGCTCGCGCGCATGGCCGACTACTACGACGCTGGCGTGGTCATCGTCGACTCTCTCAAAGATGCCGCTGTCCGCCTTTCCGAGGATGCAGTTGGCGCACAGTGGAATCGAGCTCGTCAGCACCTGCTGACGCAAGGCTGCCAGCTGTTGGAGCTGCACCACACGAAGAAGCGGAACCCGCAGGGGCCGGCTGTGCCGTCAGTCGATGACGTCTACGGCTCGACATGGCTGACCTCCGGTTGCGGCAGCATCGTGCTACTCAACGGCGATCCTGGTGACCCGATCGTTTCGTTCCGCCACATCAAGCAGCCCGCCGAGGAAGTCGGCCCGTACCGACTGCTGCACGACCAGGCCGCTGGCGTCCTCACCATCGAGCACTCCGTCGACCTCGTTGATCTGGTGAGGGCCAGCGGCGTTGACGGTCTGACGGCCAGAGACGCCGCAGCTGCCATCACTGAGAAGTCCTCACCTGGCCGCGCCGACATCGAGAAGGCGCGCCGCAGGCTCGACCAGCTGGCCACCGCGGGCGTGCTGGTGCGGCTCGACGGACGCACCAATGAGCACGGCGGGAAGGCCCGTAGCGCCTGGTTTCTCGCTGAGGTTTCCCAATCACGCCCAATAACGGAAAGAGGTAAACCCGCAGGTCAGAGCAATCACGCACTTTTCGAGGCCGATAGCAATCACGCAGTCGTCACGCCAATCACGCGACCAGCAAAACCGCAGGTAGAGCAATCACGCAAGCAATCACGATGATCACAAGCACCCCAATCACGGAACCCACCACCCCTTATAGGGGTGGGTCCGTGGGGGTTACAACACACAGAAGGATCTCCTTTCCGATGACCAATTCCCTCGACGCGCTGAAGTACGCGGCAGCGCTTCTCACGCAACGGGCGAACTGGACGACCGACTCAATCAGCGGCACTGATTGCACCGGCGACCATGAGCCTGAGTTAGACGCGATTGACGAGACGGTCCGCGAGATCTGCGCACTCGCCGCGCAGTTTGGCGACCCGCGCCGGTACAGCGATGGCCGGCTGGTGAAGTCCGCCCGCGAGATCGAGCCCGGTGTCGTCACCGAGCACGTCTGGCACCCGGACCCGGCCGCGGAGAAGCCGTCGTCCTGGCGCGGAACACTTCGGCATGACCCCGGCGAGCCGTGTCCCGGAATCTACGAGGTATCGCTGACGCCGGTGACGCAAGAGATCCACGTCTGCACGGTGAGGTCGATATGAGCGTGCAGAGTCTGTTCGACGCCGTCGGCCTCGCACCCTCGTTACCCGGCGCCAAGTGCCGAGGGAGGCATTCACTCTTCGACGACGCTGCCACTGGCGAGCACCCCGACGTGGTGGTGCGGCGGCATGCAGAGGCGATCGTCCTGTGTGCCCGCTGCCCGGCCCTGGACCGCTGCGTCGACTGGTACGAGTCGCTACCGCGAAGCCAGCGGCCCTTCGGCGTCGTGGCCGGCATCGTGAACCGACCGAAGGCGGTAGGACGTCCGAGGAAGTCGGCATGAGCGGCGAATACGACGACGAGATGGAGCATGTCCTTGCCGAGGTAACCCGGGCGCGTCAGGACTACGACCCCGAGGGGGATGGCCCACCGCCGCAGCCGCTGTGCCGGCAGTGTGTGCGTGACCTGCCCGCCGATGACACTGGGCTGTGCGCGTTCTGCAAGGTGGTGAGCGAGTGATCGGCGTCGTCGCGACCCCCCGGTCGATAATCCTGAGGCCGGCCGTCGATTTCCTGACCCGCCCCCTGGTCAGGCTTTTTTATGTACGGCGGAAAAATTCTGAGCGGGAGGCCCTGGCGAGGATCCAGGCGGGTGACCGGAGTGTCTAGTCGCAAAGCCAACACCACTGCACGCGGATTAGGTTGGCGACACCAACAGGAGGTGGCCCGCCTGATGCGGAAGCACATCGAGGGGTCCCTCTGCTACTGGTGCGGTCTCCCGATGTTCAAGGAAAAGCCCCGCAACTGGGACCGCAAGACATTGGCCGGCGACCACAGCGTGCCGCGCGTGGCCGGCGGAAAGCTGTGTGATCGCCTGCTGCATTCGACCTGCAATGGGCAGCGCGGCGACGGCCAGTTGGACAGCCAGCGACCCGTGCTCACCAGCACACACCCGCGCGATTGGAGGGCGAAAGATGCTGCTGCCGAACAGCTCTCAGCCGAGAACCTCGCGATGGACTGGTGAACGCATGAAGACGACGACCGACCTGCTGCTGGTGCGCTGGCGAGCCGCACAGCTGCTCCTGGCGATCTCCGACGGCGACGTCGCGCAGGTGAAGGCTCTGAATCAGGCTCGGCGGATCGAGGGTATCTCGAACGCCGATACCCGCGACGAGCTCGACCTTTTGCGCGACCAGTTCGCGCGACGGCCGCGGTATCGCCTGGTCGACGAGATCAACCGGGTGTGGCTCCAGCTGAGGGCACGATCGTGATCGAGCGGGTCAATGGCGTGCTCCTGGAGCCCGACGACGCCCGGTATCTGCTCGACGCTCTCGATGCTCTGCTGACCGACCGCCGGCCTTCCCCGCGGTTGGCCGACTTCATTGCCCGTTTGCGCAAAACGTCAGTGAAAGCTGACGTTTCGGTCCCGAAGACTGACGTAGACGTCAGAGAAGTTGGAAATGAGGAAGATTCGCCTCATGATCGGCCCTATGACCTCGTTACGACCGGCGAAGCGGCAGCGATCCTCAGGCTCACGCCTGGCGGTGTCCGCGACCTTGCGCGCCGGGGGTCGATACCGGCTTATCGTGCCGGCGGTCGGTGGGTATATCCGGCGAGAAGCGTTGTCGCCCTTGCTGAGAAACGGGCAGCCAAGCGGAGCTGAGAATGCCTGCTGATCTGCGCACCATCCGCGGCGTCGAGCTGGTCAAAGTCGGCACCTGGCAGCCGGGCGGCACCGTCGGTGACTGGACCGTCACCGCTGAGCACCTGTCCGCGGCGATCGAGGCGCACCGTGCCGGGGTGCTGCGCAAGCCCGTGGTCAAGATCGGGCACGACGACCCCCGGTTCGACGGCGGGCCCGCACTCGGCTACGTCGATGGGTTGCGTCTGGCCGACGGCGGTTCGACGCTGGTCGGTGATCTGGTCAACGTGCCGGGCCCGGTGGCCAAGCTGCTGCCGCACGCCTATCCCGATCGCAGCATCGAGGCGCTGATCGACTTCACCGACCAGGACGGCAGGACGTGGCCGCTGGTGCTGAACGGGCTGGCGCTACTCGGCGCAGCTGATCCGGCTGTCGAGACACTGCGTTCTCTCCAGGACGTCGGCGCGCTCTATGGCATCGACGTGGCGGCCAGGCGCATCGTGCTGGCCACCAACCACGGTGCCGGTGGCCGTCGTCGCGCTGTCGCCGTTGCGGCGGCGCGCCGGCGTCGTACTCATCGACTCACCACGGAAAGGACACCCTCGTGAGCACCACCCTGACCAACCCGTCCGTCTATGACCCGGGCGCCAACATCACCGCCGAAGCCACGGCCACCGTGACCGCACGCAGATTCCTGGCCATCAGTGGCAACCGGGCTTCCGGCGGCAA
Organism: Mycobacterium sp. ZZG; assembly: GCF_054786995.1. Taxonomy (NCBI): domain Bacteria; kingdom Bacillati; phylum Actinomycetota; class Actinomycetes; order Mycobacteriales; family Mycobacteriaceae; genus Mycobacterium; species Mycobacterium sp. ZZG. Next base: position 10,154 of record NZ_JBTBFV010000078.1, on the reverse strand, counting down.
CCTCTCAGTCGCGCCGGCCACGGCCGCGGGCCGGACGTGCGGCGTGGCGGGCAACGACGCCGCCAGCGGCGGCCTGGTGACCGTGGTGCGTGGCAACAGTCGAGTCGTGAAGGTGACCGTCGACGGCGCAATCACGGCCTTCGCCGAGGTCGAGGTCGGCACCGCCGGCAAGGCCAAAGCCAAGGCCAGCGGCGTCGCCGTCGGCTATGCCGTCACCGGTGCTGCAGATGGTGCCGATGCCGAAATCTCCCTCTACTGAACAGGATTGAACTATGCCGAACGCATTGATCCCTGAACTCACCGGGCGGCGGCTGACCGTCGACACCGCGCTCAAGCAGCCCACCACGATCCGTGCGCGGATCGCTCAGCTCGCCGACGAGCAGATCCTGCTGCCCAAGTTCTTCCGCACCCTCGGCGCCAAGGTCGAAGGTGGCGGCATGCTGTTTTCGGTCATCCAGGCATCGGACTTCTTCACCTCTGACGTCGAAAAGCGCAGTGCAAGAGCGGAATACAAGGTGGTCGAGGGCGTCGACCCCGAGCCCAAGCTCGCGCTTGTCGAGGACTGGGGCGGCAAGTTTCAGATCGGCGTCGAGGAAATCACCCGCAACGACGTCAACTACCTCGACCAGCAGACGACGCAGCTGGCCAACACGATCACGCGCAAGCTCGACGTACGCGCCATGGCAGAGCTCAACGCCGCGGTCACCGGCGCCAATGTGGTGCCCGGCCATGACTGGTCCATCTTGGTGACTATCGGCAGCGAGGCTGAACTGACGCCGTCCGGCGAGCTGCCCACCGCCGACCTCTCGGCAGCCCAGCTCGCCAGCGACCTGCAGGAGCTCGGCGTCAAGCACGACCTGCTGGTAGTTCATCCCAACGAGGCTCACGCTCTGAGGACTGCGTACGCCGATCGGCTCGACGCGATGCTCAAATCGGCGGGCGTGGAACTGTTCGCCAATCCACGTGTCACCGCCGGAACCGCCTGGACTGTCGAAAAAGGCATGGTCGGCACCGTCGGCTTCGAGTTCCCACTCACTGTCGACGTCTGGGAAGACAAAGCCACCCGGTCCTGGTGGGTCCAGGCTTACGTCGTGCCCGCCTTCGGCGTCGATCGGCCGTTCGCCGCTAAGAAGCTGACCGGCTTGGCCGGCTGACCCGAGGAGACACACATGGCACTCACCTTCACTGACGAGCAGGCCGCCGCACTGCTCGACGCACTCGGCCTGCCCGCCGACACCACCGACCTTGAGCTGGTCGTCGACACCGCCGCCGACCTCGCCGCGCAGGTGGCAGACCTCGACCCGGCCAAGCCCTCCACGGTCGCCGCAGCGGCCAAGCGCGCCGGCCTGGAGGTCATCGACAGCGACACGCTTGCGGCACTGCGCACCGACGCCACCGAGGGCCGACAGATCAAGGCGGCCGCCGAGCGGCAGAAGGTCGAGGACGCCGTGGCCGCCGCGGTGAATAAGGGCAAGATCACCCCCGCTCGCCGCAAGCACTGGATCAACCTCATCACCGCCGACCCCGGCATGGCCGAAGTGCTGGCCAGCGTGCCCGACGAAACCGCCGTGCCGATGACCGAGATCGGCCACGGCGTCGGCAATGAGGACGGATCGCTGCCGAGCAAGCAGGGATGGTTCTACTGAAGGTAATCCGTTGCGCCGCAACGGGCTGCCGTGTCTCCAAATGCTGTCGTGCTGCAACGGGTTTGCCGGCCCCCTGTGAAAAAATCGAGGGAGGGGGTAGCGACTCACTTGACCAAGCTCAGGACATTTACACAATAGGTGCCGGGCACCTATGGAAGCCTGATCCGAGTCAGGGTCAGACCGGGTTTGGCTCGCTCAGGAACTCGGAGAACATCGAGTCTGCGGACGTGCGGAAGTAGTGGCCATGGGTCTTCATTACAGTCTCGATGCTGTCTGCGCCGATGAGCACGACCTCGAACCGGTCAAGAGTTCCCCGATACTGGCGCTCCATCGCGTCATACGCCGCGATCGCCGCTTCGCGGTCGTCGCATTCTTCCTGGTAGACGAGCTGGTTCGAATCGAAGCTGTACACCAGAAGGAAGTACACAACGTCATCCTTGCTCATCGTTGCCCACCTCCAGTTGGTGCATATCCACAAGATACCCATACTTCAGCGCTGATTATGCGTTGTAGTAGCCGCTTTCTATCACAGTTCGCCGCGCCGTGTTGAACCGCTTTGTCAACTCGTAGGAGATCGGGATGCCGTACTCGCGGCGGTAGATGACTTCGCCGGCGGCGCTGAAGTACTTGATCATCTCCGCGGGACCTTCGCTGTCCTTGAGGTTGACGCCTCGGTGGGCTAGGCGCGCATCAGCAGACTCAGCAGCGTCGGCCCACTGTTGCTGGCCGCGTGTCCGTAGCTGGACCTCGATAGCCCGCCCGTCGCGGACGATGACGAAGTGAACCGCGCGGTACCCGATCGGCTTGGGTTCCGCGATGTAATCCCGCGGAGGCCTCTTGAAGTGCGCTTTCCAGTTACGTTCGATCCGTCGCCGGACGCGTTCGAGTTCAGGGCCGTCCTTGAGAATGGCGCGGACTCCGCCGATATCCTCCAGCCTCGCAAGGGCGGTTCGTCCTGTAGGCGAACCTACGGTTCGATGCAGCTTGCGGACGATGCGCGGCACTCGCTTCAGTCGCTGGCTGATTACTTCGTCGGCGCTCTCCGTTCGAACCATGCTGGTCAGCCCATAGCGGACCTTGGCCATCGGGTACGCATGCTGTGCGCGGAACCAGGAAATGACCTCGATGGCGTGGTCTATCTCATCAAGTCCCACTGATAGACCTTCGTACCGAACTTTCCGGATGAGCTCGCCGCACTTGTTGATCTCGGACTTGCTCGGATTCAAGGACGAGTTACCCGACAGGGTCATGCAGCTGACCATACTTTCTGGTACCGACCGCGCGATGATGGAGCAAGATGAAACGGCCCCGACCGCGTGCGTGGGCAGCCGGGGCCGTTGTCGGGCGCACTGGTCAGTCGGGGTTCGAGATCGAGGCCGCCATCATCGCTGCCCGAACCTCGTCGTCCTCCACGGCCGTGTACCGCTGCGTGGTGGCCACCGAGGAGTGCCCGAGGAGCATCTGCACCGCCCGTAGGTTGCGGGTGCCACGGTACGCGCGGGTCGCCGCGCGGTGGCGCAGCGTGTGCATAGTCAGCCCGTCCGGTAGCACGTCGGCGACCAGGCGGCCGACGTACTGCGCGCTCAGATGGCCGCCGAACCCGTCAGGGAACAGCCACCCGCTCGGCGACGCCCCGGGGGTGTGGCCCTCTGCGCCGAGGCGGATCAGATCCGCGAGCCCCTGACTGAGCGGTACGACGCGCTTCTTGTTGCCCTTCCCATGCACGATCAGCTGCGCCCCGGCCACGCCGTTGATCAGGTCGCGGGTATGTACCTGTGCAACCTCAGCGCGACGCAGGCCGACCTCACCGGCCAGGCGCAGCATCAGGGTTACCCGCAGGTCTGCGGCGGCCAGGGCGGTACGCCAGGCGTAATCGTCGGCGGGGCGGGGCGTCGCGACACCGACCGGCATCGTGGGCAGATCGGCGGCTGGGTTGCTCAGGATGCGGCCGAACTTGTAGGCCCACTCGAAGAACCCGCGCACCGCGGCGCGGTGGCTGCGCCGCGTCTCGGCCTTCCAATCGGGATAGCAGGCGAACCACGTCACCAGATCGTCCTCGGTGACGGCGTTCGGATGACCGCCGACCTCACGCGCGACAAGGCGCAACTGGTCCTCTCGCAGTCGGATAGTCAGCGGCGAGCGTCCGACTGCGCGCATCCAAGTGCTGTATTCGTCGATCAGCAGCTCCCAGGTGATCGGCGTCGCTGGCAGCCGGCCGCGCTGCGCGCCGCTCACTGCAGAGCCTCGATCTCATCGGCGGCCTCGATGAGCGCCGCCGCGAGCTGCCGCGCGGTCACGGCGTCGATGTCCTCGAAATCGGCGGTAATCGTGCGGGTGATCATCCCGTCAGTTCCCTGGAGGCCGCTGATGATGACCTCGATGTCGCCAACCTTGCGGGTCGTGCCTGCGAAGTACCGGAACCACCTGCCGTCGCCGTCGTGTTCCCACGGGTAATGGTGGCCGTCCTCGGGCGGCGGCACGACGTCCGCGTAGAGGGCTGCGGCGGCGTTCTGGGTGAGGTACGCGCGGGCAGCGAACAGGAGCGCTCTTGCATGGTGGTCTGGCGACGGGGGTCCGTCGAGAGTTGGCGGGATTTCTGGGTGGCTTTCCCAGTTCGCAAGGTAGGCCGCTTGCTCGGCCGTGAGCGCGTCGGCGAGGTCTCGCCACGTCTGGGCATTGTCATCGTTCATGACGGTCACTGTGCACCGCCGCGGGCGTGCTTGGGGTCGACTGCGGCCGCAACGCGTGTCAGATGTGGGCCGACGTTGCGGACCCAACCCCGAACCGCGTCCTGACATGGCTGGCCAGCGTCGGCGCCGCAGAGCGGACAGTCAACGGAGAGCGCCGTCGGCACCGCGTCGGGTGTGGTGTCGTCGAGCGACGCTCGGCGGTGAGTGGTGTTCATGGCAAACCTCTCATATCGCGAGTCGCGACGCCGAGGCGGCCGATCAATCTGGCATGTATGTGGCATGCCGTCCGGATTCTGACCTAAAACTGCTGGTCAGAGTGGTGCGCGATACTGGGATTGAACCAGTGACCTCTTCCGTGTCAGGGAAGCGCTCTCCCGCTGAGCTAATCGCGCCGGGAACACCTTTGGAGGTGGAGACGGGAATCGAACCCGTGTGCACGGCTTTGCAGGCCGTTGCCTCACCACTCGGCCACTCCACCGCTGGGGTTGATGCCTGCACCCTCGAGCGGATGACGGGATTCGAACCCGCGACCCTCACCTTGGCAAGGTGATGCGCTACCAACTGCGCTACATCCGCGTGCCACGTGCGAGATCGTCGCCCGTCGCGATGCAGAACGATAGTCCAGGCAGCTAGGCAGACACAAATCCCTTGCTCGCGCGGCGCGCCGCGGCTCAGAACAGCTGGTAGGCCTGGCGGGATATCGCGAAGCCGCGGCCGTGGGAGTTGGAGCAGCGGATGCCCGAGGGTTCGCTCTCACAGCTCAATCCGCCGCCGACCCGTAACTGGCCGTAGTCCAGGGCCGGGCCGCTGCCCAGTGCGGTGTCGCCGGCGCACACGAATCGGGCGGGGCCGGTGGGTCCCAGGTAGATGCCCTGTCCGTAGTCGGTGAAGTCCGGGCAGTCGGCCGGCCGCGGGGGAGGCGTCCAGTCACGGGCCGCGATGTCGCAGCGCACCGAGTCCTCGGCGAGGATGCAGCCGATGTTGCCGCTCGGCGAGGTGAAGCCGACGACGTCGGCTCCGGCGGCAGAGCAGAGCGTCAGGGCGGCCGAAATCACGACAGTGGCGGCGAGCGCCCAACGCTTCATACGGCGACATTAGCGGCGCCATGCCCTGCGCCGCGCCCCGATAACGGCGATTGCCTGCCAGCGGATTCTTGGGGGACGAGTGCCGCGTGCTAGTCTTCTGCCTCGTTCGCATCGCCGAATATCCGGTCTCGTAGCTCAGTGGGAGAGCGTCCGCCTCACACGCGGAAGGTCGCTGGTTCGAACCCAGCCGGGACCACCAGCAAACAGCTCAGGGGTATGTCCCGATAATCGCTCATCCGTGTCCCCGCGGTTCGCCGGTGGACATGCTGGTCGCCGCCGGAGGGGCGGCTTGACTGCCGGCGATCAGCTTCGCAGAGCAGACGGTCGCGGCGACGGTCGACGGTGATCACCTTTTCTGTCCCCCGGGATCATTGCCGGATAAGCAGCCATCTGACCCACCGACTGCACTGGCGCCCGACGGTCTGCTTGCCCGCCGCCCCAGCACGGTCCCATCCCGGCGAAAGCCATAGGCGGCGGCCCCCGCCACTCCGCCTCGGGATGCGCTGTCGGACACAGCGCCGTCCGACCTCGTCGCAATCGCGGCAGAAACCGCAGCCGATGTTGATGGGCGGACACTCCCGATCGCCTGCGCGTACCTGGCGAGACCGTGGCCACCGCGCTGCCGACCTCGGCGACGATGCCAACGTCTCGTGACCGACGACCATGCCTCGGTGGCGGTGATCTTGACGAGTACTTCGGTCGGGTGCTCGATCTTGGTGTCCGGAACTCCTTGACAACGACCCCACCTGGTCCGTCGTACATAACTGCCCTCATGGCGACCCCGTCTGCCTGGGACCGTCTGTGCCGCTTCTCCTTTCGAATCGTCGTCATTGGTCCAGCCGACGTGGTGCATATCGCTGCCAATATCACGCGGCGTTCGACGTAGCTCCCACTCGGGAATGACGGCGGGAAGTTACCGACTCGCGTCTTCGTGCCCAAAGGTCCAATGCCGCTGCGCTTCTTGGCCACAGCAGGGTGGTTTTGCCACATCGTTGCCGGGTATGCGGCGCCGGACATCAACCCCGCTAGGAGGCGCTATGAAAGCAATGAGTTATCGCGGTCCCTGCAAAGTTCGTATTGAGGAAAAAGAGATCCCGGCGATCGAGCACCCCAACGATGCGATCGTTCGGGTGGAATTGGCGGCGATCTGTGGTTCGGATCTGCACCTCTATCACGGCTTGATGCCCGACACCCGGATCGGGCACACCTTCGGACACGAGTTCATCGGAGTGGTGGAGAAAGTCGGCCCCACTGTAGAGAACATCCAGCCCGGTGATCGGGTGATGGTGCCGTTCAACATCTACTGCGGCTCATGCTACTTCTGTGCCAGAGGCCTCTACTCCAATTGTCACAACGTGAACCCCAACGCCACTGCGGTGGGTGGCATCTACGGCTACTCGCATACGTGCGGTGGGTACGACGGCGCTCAGGCCGAGTACGTGCGGGTGCCCTTCGCCGACGTCGGTCCATCGGTGATCCCCGGCTGGATGGAAAGTGAAGACGCATTGCTGTGCACCGATGCCCTTTCGACGGGATACTTCGGCGCTCAGCTCGGGGACATCGCCGAGGGAGACACCGTCATCGTGTTCGGCGCCGGGCCGGTCGGTCTGTATGCAGCGAAGAGTTCCTGGTTGATGGGGGCCGGCCGCGTCATCGTCATCGACCATCAGGAGTACCGCTTGCAGAAGGCCCGGGAGTTCGCGGATGCCGAGACCTACAACTTCGGTGAGTACGGCGACATCGTGCTGGAGATGAAGAAAGTCACCGACTTCCTGGGCGCCGACGTCGCGATCGACGCGGTCGGTGCGGAGGCGGACGGAAACCTCATGCAGCACGTGACGACGGCGAAGTTCAAAATGCAGGGCGGCTCTCCAGTGGCTCTCAACTGGGCGATCGACGCGGTGCGCAAAGGCGGAACCGTTTCGGTGGTCGGCGCCTACGGGCCGATGTTCAGCGCGGTGAAGTTCGGCGATGCCATGAACAAGGGCCTCACGATCAACGCCAACCAGTGCCCGGTGAAGCGGCAGTGGCCGCGGTTGTGGTCGCATATCGAGAATGGCTACATCAAGCCGAATGACATTGTCACGCACCGTATCCCACTCGAGCATATTGCCGAGGGCTACCACATCTTCTCTTCCAAGCTCGACAACATCATCAAGCCGGTCGTCGTCGTCAACCACAACTGATGGACCCAAGGAGAACTGTCATGACCCAGACTTCGCAGCGCGTGCCCGCCTACACGGCCGACCATCCGCCGGTACCGGACAGCGAGGCTCTTCGAGCGCGTATCCACGGATGGGGCGCGGATCTCAACAAGGAGGATCGACCGTCCGTCCCCAAACTGAAGTTCCTTGAGACCGGGGCGCATTGGGACTTCCCCGAGCGGCAGCCCGAGAAGTGGCCGCGTGAAAGGTCCGTCGAACATCGATTCCTGACTCCCGTGTTCGGTACCGCGCAGCCACCCAGCGGATTGTCGGGGGCCATGCGGAAGTTCGCTTACAAGTTCAGTGAAGGCCGCGCCGCCCATTGGATGATCTTGCTCTACGCCGACCGAGTGGATGCCCTCGAGCACCACCTTCGCTCGCTGGTCACCTTGCGGCCCGACAACCCGATCACCGAGTCGGGCGTGAAAGCCGAATTCAGTCACAACGGGCTTCGGTCGCGGTTCGGACGCAAGCGTGTAGATATGAAACACATGTGGATCGACCCGGTCATCGTCGCCGGCCCGTGGATCCTGTCCATCTATGTCGTGCGAAGGGTTCTCAGGCGCCGCAAGTAACGATGGGCGCACACCTGATCCCCTGCCGCTACTACCGGCAGTCACACTTGCTGGTGGGATGGCGCTGTTCTATCTCGGTGATGTCGCTTCCCGGTGGCGCGATCACCGACAGATCCCGGTCGACCGGACCGCCACCGGGTGTGCCGCCGCGGCGACCTTGCCGGTTCTGTTGACATCCTTGCGATCGCAGCGCTCGGTGTGCTCACCGGCATCGGATGGGTCTGGCTGGCCGGGGAACTATGGCGACGACCGCGCATCGGCCCCGGCGTCGCGGGGCAGGTCCGTTGACACAACACGGCGGTGCGTGGGGCGCAAAAGTCGGTTGAGCGTCGACCGACAACGAAAGAGCAAGTGACGCAATGCATGACGTCGACAGGAGGATGATGGCACACAAACGACGCCTTTCGGGGCGCACGATCGCGGTGCTGGCCGCCGACGGGTTCGAGAAGGTCGAACTGGTGGTTCCGTTACGTGCGCTGCAGCTTTCGGGCGCGAAGGTGGACATCGTGTCACTGCGCGAGGGCCGAATTCGCGGGGTGAACCTGCACATGCCCGCCAGCCGCGTCGGCGTGGACAAGGTGGTCACCGACGCCGACCCTGACGACTACGACGGACTGCTGCTTCCCGGCGGCTTCATCAACCCCGATCTACTGCGGCAGTCGGCGGACGCACGAGATTTCGTGCGTGCCTTCGACCACGGCGGAAAGCCGATCGTCACCCTGTGTCACGGTCCATGGGTGCTGGCGTCGGCGGGACTGCTCACGGGACGGACCCTCACGTCGTGGCCCGGCATCCGCGATGATCTCGTCAACGCGGGCGCGACGTGGCTTGACCGCGAGGTGGTGCGCGACCGCAATCTGGTCACAAGCCGCGGGCCTCAGGACCTGAAAGCGTTCGTGCCTGCGATGCTGGACATCTTCGCCGAACCGACGAGTCAACAGCAGACGGTGTCCAGCCCTACCGGCTCCGATCCTGCGCGCAACGAGCCCATCGGTTGGGCGGTCGCCGCATTGCGCTGGTCGCCGAAGCCCTCGGCGGCGGCTCTCGCCGGGGTGGGTGCTGCCACGCTGGCGGCAGCGTTGCGCAGCCCGATGGCGGTCAGACGAGGGGGTTGATGGTGTCATTGCTCTCCACGCGGCGTGCTTCCTGTTGCTCTTGCTGACGGCGTGGTGGACTGCGGCCTCCGCAGCTGCTGGAACAGAACCTCCGGCACCCGGAGCCTCGGAGATTTCCTGAGGCGCCATGGCCGGTTGGCTCGCACCATACCGACTGGCCCGTTGGGTGGCACCTTGACACAAGGGGGTGAATGCAAACCTGCGCCTTCGTCCCGGCGGGAGCAGGAAATCGGCCGCTCCATCGCCCAGCCTTTAGGAGCAGGCGCGCGGCGCATCCGATGAATGAGCCTGCGATATACGTTTCTCGTCTATCGGATAGGGTGATCTCATCGCGGAAAACATTGCAGAGCACAAGGATTGGGGCTATCGGGTTCGTCCGCTGAGTTCGCACTATCCTTCCCGAAATTCTAAACGTGAAAGGACCCACCATGGCGACTCGGAGGAATTGTCAATACCTGTGGATCGGGGTGTTTTCAGGCGACCTCCGTTCCGGTGTGTTGATCGCCGTCTGACGGTGGTGCCGGCGGGGTGATGTCGGTGGGCCGTTCGAGCAGTTTGGCTTTGTGGAAGACCGCTCCCGCGCGTACCAGGGCGACCAGATGCGGGGCGTTGACGGCACGCCAACGGGCTTGGGCTGCGTCGATCAGCTTATAGGCCATCGCCAATCCAGCGGCCCGTGATCCCGGCCCCTTGGTGACCTTCGTCCTCAAAAGCACTGTGGCGAAGGTGGATTCGATCGGATTCGTGGTACGCAGGTGAATCCAGTGCTCGGCCGGGTACTTGTAGAACTCCAGCAGCACATCGAGGTCGTCGACGATCTTGGCAACCACTTTCGGGTA
>NZ_JBTBFV010000077.1:0-19621 GCF_054786995.1 Mycobacterium sp. ZZG | reverse complement strand
CTTGCACCGGAAGTGCCTTTCGAAGTTGTGCCGATAAGTGCGTAGGAACACTCATCATCACAGTTCAAAGGGCACTTTCCTCATTCCGACACCCGATGACCAGCCAATTCATCGGCGGATCGAGGCTAAGGACTGTCGGCGGGTCTGCGGTTGCCGGCTCGGCATGCGCGGCCAGACGCATCGTTCATGACGTGACCACTCAGCGCGGAAACGCCGGATGCCGGCCTTTGTGCTGGAGAATGACCACCACAACTGGGCGTGGATGCGCGACGGGGAAGAAGTCCCAGGCCACCGCCGGCACGTCGCACGCCGACGGCGCTCGCAGGCAGTCACGGGCCCACGGTGCGGTGGAGAATCGCCGGGAGTTCAGGCGTTAAGAGCGGCTCGTATGTCAGCCGGTGGTGGACTCGCGAACGATCAGTTCGGTGGGCAGTGTCGTCGACAGTGTCGGTAGGCCGTGCAGGAGCGTCAGCAGCGTCTGAACTGCGCGAACGCCCATCTCGGCTAACGGACTTCGAATCGTGGTCAGAGGTGTCATCAGTTCGGCCGCCACCGGCACATCGTTGTACCCGGCGACGGCGACATCCGCGCCCGGACGTAGCTTCGCTGCCCGCAGGGCACCCATCACCCCGATGGCTGAAAAGTCGTTCACCGCAAAGATCGCTGTCGGTGGGCGTCGCCGGTCCAACAGTTCGAGAGTGCCACGATGTCCGTGCTCCGAATCGAAGCCGAGCTCCAGAATGTTGGACCGCGGCACCATTGTGCCGGCCTCGGCAAGCGCGTCGACGCAGCCGGCGACGCGATCGACACTCGTGCTCGCCCACGGGGGCCCCGCAATGATTCCGACGTCGGTGTGCCCGAGTGCTGCAAGGTGTTCGCCGATCTGCCTGCCGCCGCGATAATCGTCTCCGCAGACCGACAAGTGGCCTGGGCTACGCCGGGATACCAGGACGAATCGAACCTTTCGGCGCTGCAGTTCTGCGAGATTCGTCCCGTCGAGATGGGCATCGCCGAGGATCAGCCCATCGACGCGACGCCCGATCAACAGCTCGAATCGTCTCATCTGCTCGATGGGTTCATCGTGGGTGTTGGCAACGAAGGTCTCATACCCGGCGCGATTGGCTTCACTTTCGATCGCGTCGTAAACCAGAGACAGCACGATGTCGGTCAGATGTGGCACCAGCACGCCGATCGTCGTTGATCGGTTGGTGGTCAGGCTGGCGGCGTTCGGATTCGGCACATAGCGCAATTCCTTGGCCAGAGCTGCGATCCGCGCATCGGCGGCGCTGACCTCTGCTCCCGGCACGGCGGCGCGCCGCAGCGCACGCGAGACGGTGGATATGTGGACACCCGCGGCCTCGGCCACGGTGCGCAGGGTCACTGGCCCACTGGGCGTTTCTCGCTCAACCACCAGATCTCCTCCATCGCCGAGACCGGACACGATTCAATGCAACCGTTCGCGCAAAGGTAACGCAATACTGGCACGAACCCCGGCAACAGTCCTGCGTAGCGCGTTTGGCCGCAGTGTGGAATAGCAAAAGCCTCACCTATACGGTATTTGCTGAAAGACGGTAGTGACCTGCGTCTCAAAGGCCTCTACCTGCTCAGATGGCTAAATGTTACGACGATGTTACGCAAATTTACGAACTATTGTCGAATGCAAAAATTTGCCCTTAGCGCTTGACGAGAGCCCTGGCTGCTGCCAGTCTGTGTGCCAGTCGGTTGCGCAATCGCTTGCATAAGCGTTTGCACAATGCTGGAAAGGGGCCGAATGCATCTCGCAGCTGCGCGACAGATCGCCGTGGGCGGTGTACAGCTGGATGCCGCAACCGGCCATTGGGAGCGCAACCTGGTGCGGGTCGAACGAGAACTGCGGGCCGGTCGCCGCGGAGGCATGCGACTCGTGGTGCTGCCCGAGCTGTTCAGCAACGGATACGCCTTCGACGCCGAGTACGCCGAACCGCCGCTGGGGCCCACCGTGCGCCGACTTGTCGCGCTCGCCGCTGAACTCGACCTCGTGATCGCCACCGCGTTGTATGTGCGCACGGCATCTGGGGTCTTCACCGATCGGGCCTATGTAATCGGTCCGTCCGGGGTCTTGGGGGAAGCGGACAAGGGCTACCTCTGGGGGCCTGAAGTCGGGGCGTTGACCGCGAGTGAGCAGCCAGGAGTCGTGGTGCAGACGCCCGTCGGGACTGTCGGCGTCGCCATTTGCTACGAAGCGGGCTTTCCCGAGATGGTCCGTGACCTGGCGCTCCGGGGCGCTGAAATAATCGCCGTGCCAGCGGCTTTCGGACTGCCTCGCCTTCACGCGTGGGAACTGATGACCCGCTCGCGAGCACTGGAGAACGGGTGCTTCCTGGTTGCTGCCGGTCTCACCGGACGTGACAGTCGAGGCAACGAATTCGCCGGCCACAGCCGGATCGTCAGCCCCCGAGGCGAGGTGATGTCCGGCCTCGACCGGGAAGAGGGGATGGTGAACTCCGAGGTAGATCTCGCAGATATCGACAGGGCTCGCTCCGAAATCCCCTATCTGCACTCGCTTGCCGTGCGCGGTTCGGCCAAGAGCGCCGCGGCAGCACGGCTCGACCCAGCAGTACCGACGTCCGAAAAGCCAGAAATAGTACTGAACTAAGGATGCTTCAATGATCGACCTTGAAGGTGTAGACCTCGTATCGGCATTCCGTCGTGAACTCGAGCTGTGCAAGGTTCATGCCGGCGAGCACGTGGTGATCCTTTCCGAACCCAGCAGCAGGTCCGATTATGTGACCGCCACCTTCGCGGCGGCCAAGTCGCTGGGGGCGCACGTCATCTCGGCAGTGGTCCCGGGCGGTTCGGCGGCCCCCACCCCCTCGACCCATACCGGTTCGGGTCCCGGTCTGGTCTCCGTGCTGCAGGACACCGTCGCCCAGGAACTGCTGAAGAACGCCGACCTGGTGGTCGACCTCACCCGCGAGGGCTTCATCCACGCCCCCGCTCAGCAGTCCATCCTGGCCGCCGGCACGCGCATCATCTTCGTCTGCGACGCGCCGGAAGTCCTCATCCGCAACATGCCGACACCCGGCGACAAGGACCGTGCACTGGCGGCCGTCGCAGCGGCCGAGGCCGCCGCGACCATGGTGGTGACCTCGTCGCACGGCACCGACCTGACGGTCGACATGGCCAATGCGCACCCCGGGTTCCAGACCGGTTTCGCCGACGATCCGGGCCGTTGGGACCATTGGCCGTCGACGATGATGCTGTGCTGGCCTCAGGTCAGCGAGGGAACGATCGTGCTCGCGCCCGGCGACATCCTGCTTCCGTTCAAGGAGTACGTGCGCGACGCGGTCCGGTTGTCGGTGGTGGCCGGTCAGATCGAGAAGGTCAGCGGCGGTGGCGAAGCGGCGATGTTGGAGCAGTACTTCATCGATTCCGACGACAAGTGGGCGCGCTACCTCAGCCACATGGGCTGGGGGCTGATGCGGACCGCCGACTGGTTCGCCACCGCGATGTACTCCAAACACGAGATCATGGGCATGGACGCCCGCGCCTACGCGGGTAACTTCCTCTGGTCGACCGGCCCGCATCCCTACCTTGGGCGGGATTCCTACGCACACCTCGACATCGCCATGCGCGGCTGCACCATCGAACTCGACGGTGCACCAGTTGTCGTCAACGGATACCTGATCGACGACGAGCGGGCTCACTCATGACCAGGCCGGCGGCACTTCACTTCGTTTGGAAAGGTTCACTATGACAACGCAACTCGACACAGGCCGGCCCGACGAAGGACTCAATCACGCGGCGCAGGTCGACATCCAGAACGTGAGCCTGACGTTCGAGACCAAGCGGTCGGGGCGGGTGCAGGCGCTGGAGGACTTCAGCCTCACCATCGAGCCGGGCACGTTCTGTTGCATCGTCGGCCCCAGCGGATGCGGCAAGTCGACTCTGCTGAGGATCATCGACGGCTTGCAGAAGCCGGACTCGGGGCGAGTGCTACTCAACGGCAAGACGATCGAAAAGCCGACCCTGGACATCGGATTCGTGTTCCAGCGCTACAACCTGCTGCCGTGGCGCACGGTGCTGGCGAATGTCGAGTTCGGCCTGGAGAACCTGGGTGTGCCCAAGGAGAAACGCCGCGAGACGGCTACCCATTGGATGAAAGTCGTCGGCCTGGAGGGCTTCGAACAACACTATCCGGGGCAACTGTCCGGCGGTATGCAACAGCGGGTCGGTCTGATCCGGGCGCTGGCGATCGATCCCAAGATTCTGTTGATGGATGAGCCGTTCGGTGCGGTCGATGACCTCACGCGGATGAAGCTGCAGGAAGAACTGCTCAATCTGTGGGAGCGGGACAACAAGACCGTCGTCTTCGTCACCCATGACATCGAAGAGGCCCTCTACCTCGCCGACAAGGTGATCGTCATGAGCGCCCGCCCCGGACGGATCAGCGAGGTGTTCGATGTCGAGCTGCCCCGGCCTCGCAATCCGGAGATCCGGGCACTGCCGGAGTTCGCCAAGCTCAAGGGTGAGGTCCTGCGCTGTCTGCACCTGACCGGTTCTGCCGGAGAGGACCACCAGTGACGGTCACCGCGGTCGAGGAGGCTGCAGGCCCATCGGGCGCGCCGGGTACCCAGCGCAGGCGACCACCGATGTCGAAGAAGCGCAAGCACTTCTGGCTCCGCGTCGTGGCGTACGGCGGGATTCTCGGGGTGTGGCAGATCACGGCCATGATCCAGGGCCCATTCTTTCTGCCGACCATCCCCGAGGTGCTGGCCGCGATGCCAGAACTGGTCAGCGCGGGTTACGCCGCCACGCTGGCGATCAGCATCCAGCAGCTGATCATCGGATTCGCGCTGTCGCTGGCCATCGCCATCCCGTTGGGCGCCCTGATGGGAGCCTCGAAGGTCGTCGATGCAGCGCTCACCCCGTTCGTCAACGCGCTGTACGTGACCAGCAAGGAGTCGCTGCTGCCGCTGCTGATCATCATCTTCGGTGCACAGCTCGGCTACCTGGTCTCGGTGGTGGTCTTCTTCGCGGTGTTCTTCCCGATCATGAACACCGCGGCCGGGGTCCGGTACGTGGAGGGCTCGCTGTCGGAGATGGCGAACGCCTTCTGTACCAGCAAGTGGCGCATGTACACCCGGATCTACCTGCCGGCGGCCGCGCCGTTCGTGGTGGCCGGCATCCGCCTCGGTCTCGGCATGGCGATCAAGGGAATGGTGATCGCCGAGCTGTGGATCTCTATCGGAACAGGCCACCTGCTGCGGCAGTTCGGTGCGCTGCGTGAGCTCGATCTGTACTTCGCCCTAGCCATCCTGGTGATCGCCATCGCGTTGTTCGCAGACAAGATCCTCTATCTGATCGAGACCCGGCTGTTCCGTGGCACGACGAAGGCCGGAGGCCAGTGATGAACAAACTGGAATCGAAATACGGCCTGATGGCCGTCTCGGTGAGCGCGGTGCTGGCGGCACTGATCATCTGGCAGATCGCCGGAACATACGGCGGCCTCTTCTGGCTCCTGCCGCCGTCGGAGATATTGTCCGCCACCTGGTCGGAGACCATCAACGGCGCGCTGCCCGCCGCCGCCGCCCAGACGCTGCTGATCGCCCTGATCGGTGTCGTGGTCGGCTCGGTCCTCGGCGTGGCAGTCGGCGCGCTGATGGGCTACTACGACGCGTGGAACGCCGTGCTCGATCCGCTGGTGAAGATCGGCTTCGCGGCGCCGCTGGTGATGCTGGTCCCGGTGATCTCGATCTATTTCGGGATGGGCACCACGGCGAAGATCGCCTTCACCGTGCTGTTCTGCATCTTCATCGTGATCATCAACACCGCAGCGGGTTTGCGCGAGGTACCCGATGAGGTGATGGAGATGGCCCGGGCTTTCGAGGTCACGCCGCGCGCCATGATGGCGCGGATCCTGATCCCGTGGGCCGGGCCCTACATCCTGACCGGCATCCGAATGTCGGTGGGCCGCAGTATCCAGGGCGCGCTGATCGCCGATCTGTTCCTGCGAGCGGAGGGCCTGGGTCTCTACATGATCAAGGCGGGGAGCTCGTTCGAACTCGATCATCTGTACGCGGCCGTCCTGGTGCTGACGGTCCTGGGGGCGCTCGTCATGTCCATGGCGAAAGCCGGCGAGAACCGGCTGCTCGCATGGAAGACCGCCTGACGTAACGGGTCCGGCGACGTCGACGGACCCGGATCTGGACCAACCCTCTAACCCACACCCTCCCAACGATTAGGAGCCATCATGACCTCAGCAACCCGTACCTTCAATCCTCGTCCGTGGGCCATCGTGGCGGCCGCGTGCGTCGCGGCTTCCGCCGCCGCCTGTTCCAGCTCCAGCCCCCAGGAGCAGGCGGACGCCAGCGGAAAGCTGCGTTCGGTCCAGGTGGCGTGGAGCACCTCGGGCGATGCCTACGTGCCGCAGGCGCAGGGCCCCTGGCGGTTCGGCGAGCAGTTCGGTCTCGACCAGAAGAAGGACGACATCACCGAGCTGTCCTCTCATGCCACCGCGGTGCAGCTGCTGCTCTCGAACCGCGCGGAGGTCGTGACCGGATCCTTCACCGCGTTCGTCAAGACGATTCAGCAGGGGCACGATCTGCGGCTGTTCTGCCCCATCCAGGGTGCGCTGACCGACGAGGTGGTCGGCATCGGTGACGTCACCAGCATTGAACAGCTCACCGATCCGAATGTCGCTGTCGCCGTGGACAGCCCGGGTGGCCTGGTGGACCACGTGTTCAACCACGTGTTCGCGGCCCACGACATGGACATCGTGGTCGCCGACCTGCCCAACGTGCAGATCCTCGAGGACGGCGGCCTGCGGCTCGCGGCGCTGGCCTCCGGTGAGGCTCAGGCCGCGGTGCTCGACCCGTTCGAGATCGCTCAGCTCAAGGCGCAGCGCGACGATGTCAACACCCTCAGTGTCGTTGCCGAGGACATGAACTCGGTGGGCTTCGTCTACGCCGCCACCAAGGAATGGCTGGACAACAACCAGGATCGTGCGGCCGCATTCTGCGCCTCGGTACTCGAGGCCAACGAGGTGGCCCTGGAGGACTTCGAATCCTACACCGAGTGGTCCAACGAGGCGATGGATCCTGATCCCGCCAAGGACACCCTGGAGGTGAACTGGAACCGCGCCAACGAGTTCGCGGTGTGGCCCACCGACATCTCGACACTCTCGCCCGAGACGGTCAGGACCGACCTCGAGGTCGCCGTGCGCGCCGGACAGCTCGATCAGTCCGCGCTGGATCTGAGCTACGAGGACATCGTCGACATCAAACCCGCCGAGAAGGCTGTCGAACTGCTCAACGAGCAGCAGTGACACGCCTTGCCGGAAGAGAGGATCACCCATCTGATGATCGTTGACAGCCAATGGCATTGGCACCCGCCGGCGTTGATCGATCTGCACCTGGGGCGCGCCGACTACCCGCGCGCCTCGCGGACCGACGAGGGCTACTTGTACGAGGTCTCCGCAGACGAGATCTGGAAGTACGACGCGCGCCACACGGATCTGGACTTCCAGGTCGAGGTACTCGACAGCTCGGGTATCGACACCGCGGTGGTCAGTGCGTCGATCGCGGGTGACCTGAGCGACCGCGATCA
The DNA here is from genome assembly GCF_054786995.1 of Mycobacterium sp. ZZG. Taxonomy (NCBI): domain Bacteria; kingdom Bacillati; phylum Actinomycetota; class Actinomycetes; order Mycobacteriales; family Mycobacteriaceae; genus Mycobacterium; species Mycobacterium sp. ZZG. Next base: position 12,034 of record NZ_JBTBFV010000077.1, on the reverse strand, counting down.
CGGCGAGGCTGCCGAGCTGTGCACCTTGCTCAACGAGGAGATGCACCGGGCGGAGGTGACATATCCCGACCGCTTCATCGGCCTTGCCCACCTTCCGTTCGGCGACGTGGACGCGGCCATGAAGGTCCTCGAGGACGCGACCGGCCGGTTGAAACTCAGCGGGATCATGGTCCCCGGCAACGTCGCCGGGGAAACCATTGCCACGGAACGTCTTTACCCGTTGTACGAGATGGTCGAGGATCTCGGGGTGCCGCTGCTGCTGCACCCCACCCGCGCCTTCCGGTCACCCAAGGCGCTCCCGTACCGGATGGAGGTCTCGCTCGGCTACATGTTCGACACCAGCTTCGCGACGATGGGATTGATCGTCGGTGGCGTCCTGGACCGGTTCCCGAACCTCAAGATCGTGCACCCGCACGCCGGCGGCACCTTGCCCTACCTGCACGGGCGCCTGGAGGTGTACCGGACCAAGGGGTGGTGGCCCGACATGAAGCGGTCCTTCCGGGAGTACCTGCAGACCCTCTACTACGACACGGTCTGCAATGAGCCCGAGACGTTGGAGCTGCTGATGAAGATCGTGCCGGCAGAACAGATCCTGTTCTCGACGGACTTCCCCTACTTCTCCTCCCGCAAGGCGCTGGAGTTCGTCCGGGCGAACGTGCCCGCCGAGCACCTGCCTGGCGTGCTCGGTGAGAACGCGCTCCGGCTTTTCGGCCGTATCACTCCACAGGCCTCATAGAAAGGTGGCAACTTCAATGGTCGATGACCGAATCGTCATCGTCGGCGGCGGAATCGCCGGACTCAGCCTCGCCCTGCACCTACATCAGCGGGGTATCGCGTGCCACGTGTACGAGGCGGCTCCCGCGTTCCGGCCACTCGGCGTGGGGATCTCGCTCCTGCCGCACGGCACCAAGGCCCTGGTCGAGCTCGGACTTCTGGACGAATTACGCAAGCGCGCAGTCATTTTCCAGGAATCCTGCTTCGTCACCGGCAAGGGGCAGTTCGTCTACACCGACCCCGCGGTCTCGGAGTACCCGCAGTTCCTGATCCATCGCGCCGATCTGCACGAAGTGCTCTACGACGCCGTGGTGCAGCGACTCGGCGCCGACGCCGTGACGCTGGGACACACCAGCACCGGAGTCGAGGAGGCCGCAGACGGCGCCGTCGTGCACTTCGTCGACTCGCAGACTCGGGAACCACTGCCCTCGCAATCGGGTCGTGCCGTGATCGCCTGCGACGGAATTCATTCCAGCATCCGTGCACAGTTCTATCCCGACGAGGGCGAACCCGTCTTCACCGGTGTGAACATGTGGCGGGGGACCACCATCCACCCGCCGATCGCATCGGGTGGTTCGCACCTGCGGATCGGCACGGTCGACCGCGGCAAGATGGTGATCTACCCGATCCGCAATCTGCCGGACGGCAATCAGTTGGTGAACTGGGTCGCGGAGATCCGCCAGGAGGAGTCCGGTCCGGTTGACTGGAGCGTCGCGGGACGGGTCGAGGATGTGCTGCCCACGTTCGCGGACTGGACGTTCGACTGGCTCGATGTGCCGGCGCTGATCAAGAATGCCGAGGCCATCCTCGAGTATCCGATGTCGGACCGGAACCCGGTCGACCGATGGACCTTCGGGCACGTCACTCTGGTCGGAGATGCCGCACACGCGATGATCCCGCGCGGATCCAATGGCGCGATGCAGGCGATTCTCGACACGGTCGTCCTCGCCGAGGCGATCGCCGAGGAGCCCTATGTGGCCCAGGCCCTCGTCCGGTACGAGCTGACCCGCCGGGACGTCGTCAATGCGCTGGTCCTGAAGAACCGCGTGACCCCGCCGGATCACCTTATCGAGGTGGTGGAGACGCGCACGGGTTACCAACGCTTCGAGCGGGTCGAAGACGTGATCACGACCGAAGAGATCCGGGCGATCCTGGACAGCTACAAATCCGCGGCGGGCTACAACAAGGCGACGCTTGCCCAGGCATCGAGGAGCGCTTGACCATGACCGTGCACCACATCGGCATGATCGTGCCGAGCTCGAACCTGACGATGGAGACGGAGCTGCCGCGCATGCTGCGGGCCCGGCACCAAATCGTCCCCGAGGACGATTTCGTCTTCCACACCAGTCGGATGCGCATGCAGCACGTGACGCCAGAGGGATTGCGTGCGATGAATGCCCAGACCGAGCGGGCTGCGCTGGAGATGGCAGACGCCCGCCCGGACGTCGTTAGCACGGCGTGCCTGGTCGCGATCATGGCGCAGGGCCCCGGTCACCACTGCGTCGCGGAGGATCAGATCACCGCGACGTTGCGCAGCGAGGGCTCCGACGCCCCGGTGATATCCAGCGCCGGAGCCCTTCTGGAGGGAATCGGGACGCTTGGCGCGCGCAGGGTGGCCATCCTCACGCCCTACCTCAAGCCGCTCACGAAGCTCGTCGTGGACTACATAGAGGACACCGGTGTCGAGGTGGTCAGCGCGCACAGCCTTGAGATATCGGACAACCTTGCAGTGGCGCGTCTGGATCCGATGGACCTGCGTGAGCATTACAAGAAGTTGGACCTGAGCAATGCCGATGCGCTGGTGCTGTCGGCCTGTGTCCAGATGCCGTCGCTGGCGGCGGTCCAGCCGGTGGAGGACGAGGCGGGACTGCCGGTGCTGACTGCAGCGATCGCGACGACATACTCGATGCTGAGCCGGCTGGGACTGCGAGCGGTGGTTCCCGACGCGGGCCGACTGCTCAGCGGTGCCTTCGACACCGAAGGTGTCGCACCATGACCGGCCGCTACGGTGCGGCGACCGACGACACCTACGACCAGGCCGGTTTCGGGGCCGCGGTGCGCCGCGGCCGGCGGCCGGCGATCCTCGTCGTCGACCTCAGCCGCGGCTTCACCGAGTCGCAGTTCCCGACCGGCGCCGATCTCACCGACGTCGTCACGAGCACCGCACAGCTAATCGGGTCCGGTCGAGCGGCAGGTGTGCCGGTGGTGTTCACCACGATCGCCTACACACCCGCCGAGATCAACGGATCGGCAGTGACGTGGCTGGCCAAGGCGACCGGCATGCGAAACCTTCGGGTCGGCAGTCCGGAAGCGGCGCTGGATCCCAGATTGCCGTTGCGCGAGGAGGATCAGCAGATCGTGAAGAAGGGGGCGTCCGCGTTCTTCGGCACCCCGCTGGCGTCCTTTCTGGTGGCCTTCGGCTGCGATACGGTGCTGATCTGCGGGGCCACCACCAGTGGCTGCGTCCGTGCGACCGCGGTCGACGCCGTTCAGACCGGCCTGTCGGTCCTCGTCGTCCGCGAATGCGTCGGCGATCGCGCCTCCGGTCCTCACGAGGCGAACCTGTTCGACATCCAGGAAAAGTACGGCGACGTCATCTCTTTGGATGAGGCGATCGGGTACCTGGGTGAGTTGCCGTCCGCGACCACGGTGAGTCCGTCGTGACGGGCGGCTCCGACAAGCGGTGCGTGCGCCAAGACGCATTGGCAGATCTGGCCGATGTCCCTGCGGTCAGCAGGTGGGTACGCTCGGCGGAGCTTCGTCTGCACGTGCTGGACTACGGCGGGGATCTTCCCCCGGTCCTGATCCTGCCGGGCATCACCAGCCCGGCGATCTGCATGGACTTCGTCGCGCGCCGGCTGACCGACCTGGTGCGGCCCATCGTCGTCGACATCAGGGGGCGTGGACTGTCCGACGACGGTGACGACTACGGTCTCGAGGCCTATGCCGAGGACACCGAGGCCCTCATCGGTGGACTCGGGCTGGATCACCCCGTGCTGCTGGGACATTCGATGGGTGCCCGGATAGCCGCGCTGACGGCTGCGCGGGCCAAGGTCCCGGTGCGGGGCACGGTGTTGGTCGATCCGCCGACGAGTGGGCACGGTCGGGATCCCTATCCCACGACCCTGGAGATGTTCCTCGCTCAGCTGATCCAGGCGCGGAACGGGACGACCGCCGATGAGGTGGCGCAGTCGTGGCCGCGGTGGCCCCGGCGCGAACAGGAACTGCGGGCCAGGTGGCTGTCCAGTTGCGCCGAGGAGGCCGTCACCGCCAGCCATCGAGGCTTCGAAACCGAGGATTTCTTCGCGACATGGCCCGCGGTCCCGGCGCCCACCGTCTTCGTCTACGGCGCACAGAGTCCGGTGGTGCCCGCCCCGAGCGTGCGGGAGGCCGAGCAGGCCAACCGGCATGCCGAACTGGTCGAGGTGCCGTCCGCCGGGCACATGGTGTTCTGGGACAACCCCGATGCCGCCCTGGAATTGGTGCGGCGTGCGCTGTCTGCCATCCTCGCCTGACGGCATCGGCCGAACGCGAACCGGCGGCGGTGGTTCACGCGTTGTGAACCACCGCCGCCGGTCCCGGCGTTTCTCGGTCGCCTAGTGGGCGATGGCCTTCTCGGCGCCGATGCCGGTGAGCGAGCGGACCTCCATCTCGGCGGCCACCTTCGGGTCCTCGTCGTCGGGTGAAGTCAGCGTGCCGACGATGCCGAGGATGAACGCCAGCGGGATCGACACGATGCCGGGGTTGGCCAGCGGGAACCATGCGAAGTCCGCGCCGGGGATCATCGCCGTCTTCGAACCGGACACTGCCGGTGAGAAGACGATCAGCACGATGGTCGAGATCAGCCCGCCGTACATGCTCCACAGCGCGCCACGGGTGTTGAACCGCTTCCAGTACAGCGAATAGATGATCGTCGGCAGGTTTGCCGCTGCGGCGACCGCGAATGCGAGCGCCACCAGGAAGGCGATGTTCTGGCCGTTGGCCAGGATGCCGAGGCCGATCGCGAGTGCGCCGAGCACGACCGCGGTGATCCGCGAGACCCGCACCTGCTCGGCCTCGGTCACCTTGTGAGACTTCAACACCGACGCGTAGATGTCGTGGGCGAATGACGCCGACGCGGTGATGGTCAAGCCCGCCACGACCGCAAGGATCGTCGCGAACGCGACCGCAGAGATGATGCCGAGCAGGATCACCCCGCCGAGCTCGAAGGCCAGCAGCGGAGCCGCCGAGTTGACCCCGCCCGCGGCGCCGAGGATGCGGTCGGGGCCGACCAGCGCGGCAGCGCCATAGCCCAGCACGAGGGTGAACAGGTAGAACGCACCGATCAGGGCGATCGCCCACACCACCGAACGACGCGCTTCCTTGGCGGTCGGCACCGTGTAGAAGCGCATCAGCACGTGGGGCAGACCCGCGGTGCCCAGCACCAGCGCGAGCGCCAGCGAGATGAAATTGATCTGCGAGGTCAGCGAGCCGCCGTACTGCGCACCCGGAGCGAGCACGTCGCGGTCGGCCACGCCGGTAGTGGTCGATCCGCTGATGGCCGACTGAGCCGAACCCAGAATCTCGGAGAAGTTGAGCCCGAACTTCGCGAGCACCATCACCGTCATCAGGCCCGCTCCGGCGATCAGCAGCACCGCCTTGATGATCTGCACCCAGGTGGTGCCCTTCATGCCGCCCACCAGCACGTAGACGATCATCAGCACGCCGACCACGGCGATGACGAGCGATTGCCCGGCGCGACTGTTGATGTCGAGCAACAACGCCACCAGGCCGCCGGCGCCGGCCATCTGGGCCAGCAGGTAGAACAGCGACACCGTCAGCGTGTTCGTCGCCGCGGCCAGCCGGACCGGCCGTTGCTTGAGCCGGAAGCTCAGCACGTCGGCCATCGTGAATTTGCCTGTGTTGCGCAATAATTCGGCCACGAGGAGCAGCGCGACCAGCCACGCCACCAGGAAGCCGATCGAGTAGAGGAAACCGTCGTAGCCGTACACCGCGATCGCGCCTGCGATGCCGAGGAAGCTGGCCGCCGACAGGTAGTCGCCGGCGATCGCGATGCCGTTCTGCGGTCCGGAGAAGCCGCGCCCGCCGGTGAAGAACTCGTCTGCGGTGGCGTTGCGCTTGCTCGCGCGGATCACCACGACCATCGTGACGACGACGAAGAGGCTGAAGATGCCGATGTTGGCCAGCGGGTTGCCCACGGTCTCGGTCTGGGCCAGCAGGGTGGTCATTTGAGCTCACTCTCCAGTTGGGTGCGGATCGCCTCGGCGCGCGGGTCGAGTTCGCGGTTGGCGAACCGCACATACAGGCCGGTGATCAGGAACGTCGACAAGAACTGCCCCAGGCCGATGAGCAGGCCGACGTTGATGTCGCCCCACACTTTGGTGGCCATGAAATCGTGGGCGAAGGCACCCAGGATGACGTAGATCGCGTACCAAATGAGGAAAATTGCCGTCATCGGGAAGACGAAGCGGCGCAAGCGGCTTCGTAGCTCCTGAAACTCAGGGCTGGCCTGGACTTCTAGATAGCGTTCGCCGCTGATGGCTTCCGGGCGAATCGGAAGGTCTGTCTCGGACACCTTGATCTCACGCTCCTGACTGGTGTGAACCGGTTCTCGGGTGAACGTAGTTGAGATGTGGGTCACATACCCAGAGTCGATCGCGGTGACACGGCGAGGCAGGGGGAGGTTGCGGTGAGCGGTCGATCAGCAACGACGAACGGCGACGCTCATCCGGCTTTCTGGTCTTCGCGCAAGCGCTCATCCGTGCTTTCTGGTCTTCGCGCAAGCGCTCATCCGCGAGGCACTCGCTCGATTCCCATGCCCAGGTGCTCCGGCACATGCATTCGCGCGAAGGTCTGCGCCACGCCTGCCGGCGCCGTCGCGCGGGTGAGACGGCTGACCACGAGCATCGTCGCGAACGCCAGCGGCACGCTGATCGCCGCGGGGTAGCCGATCAGCACCGCCGGCCAGCCGCCCAGCCAGTCCTCGTCGACGCCGCCGGCCACCGCGACGGTCACCGCGCCGCCAGATAGCAGGCCGCCCAACGCCAGCCCCGACATCGCGCCCGCAGCGGTCAGCCCGCGCCACCAGATGCCCAGCACCAGCAGCGGGCACAACGTCGAGGCCGCCACCGCGAACGCGAGCCCGACGCTGCGGGACAACTCCAGTTCGCCGGAAGCCGCCAAAGCCAACGGGATCGGGATCACCCCGCCGATCACCGCCGCCACCCGGAAGTCACGCACCCGGCCCGGGAGCACGTCGGTGGCCAGCGCCCCGGCGAAGCTGACCAGAAGACCCGACGACGTGGCCAAAAACGCCGCGATCGCACCGGCCGCCACCAGCGCGGCCAGCAGCTGTCCTGCCGCCCCGGCGATCGCCGACCCCGGCGCCAGCAGCACCGCCGCATCGGCGGTGCCGGTGATCAGCAGCTGCGGGACATACAGCCGGGAGAAGACACCGAGCAGGGTCGGGAACACATAGAACAGCGACAGCAGCGCAATCACAGCCAGCGCTGTACGCCGCGCGGCGCGGCCGTCGGGGTTGGTGTAGAAGCGCACCAGCACATGCGGCAGGCCCATGGTGCCCAAGAACGTCGCCACCATGATCGAGAGCACCTGGTAGAGCGGATGGTGCCCGCCGAGCCCGCCACCCGAAGCGATCCACTCCGCGCCCGAGCCCGGCGTGCCTGCGACCACAGGGGTGGCCGCTCCGGCGGACAGCGTCAACGTGCTGCCCGCGCCGAGGGTGTGCTCGCCGGCCGGGCCGATCGGCGCATCGTCGACCTGTTGGCCGTCCACGGTTCCGGTCACCGAGATCCCGCTGGGGTCGGCGACCTGGACCACGACGTCGGTCTCGATCGACACCGTCGTGTCCTGTTGCACGGTCGGCGGAAGCGGGCCGCCGAGTTCGCCGCCGCGGTCGGTGAGGAACAGCCCGGCCAAAGCCAGTGCGGGGATGGCCACCGCGGTGAGTTTGAGCCAGTACTGGAACGCCTGCACGAACGTGATCGAGCGCATCCCGCCGGCGACGACGTTGGTGATGACGATGGCGCCGACGGCCAGCGGGCCGAGCCAGACCGGCGTGCCGAGAAGGGTTTTCAGCGCCAGGCCGGCACCCTGATACTGCGGGACCAGGTAGAAGACGCAGATCACGACGACCACCAGCATGGCCATCTTGCGCAGTCTCACCGACCCGAGCCGGAACTCGGCGAAATCGGGGACGGTGTAGGCGCCGGATCGGCGTAGCGGCGCCGCGACGAAGAGCAGCAGCCCCAGGTAGCCGGCGGTGAATCCGACCGGGTACCAGAGTGCGTCGGCGCCGTACTTGGCGATCAGCCCGGCAACACCGAGAAACGATGCCGCCGAGAGGTATTCGCCCGAGATGGCAGCGGCGTTCCACTGCGAACCGACGGTGCGCGACGCGACCAGGAAGTCGGATGTGGTGCGTGAGAAACGGACTCCGTACGCGCCGATCGCGACGGTGGCCACGGCGGCGAGTAGTAGGGCCGCGGCGGTCAGCGGGGAGCCGGTCATGGTTCGGAGTCGACGACGCCGACGAAGTCCCGCTCGGCCTGTTCGGCCAGCCGCACGTAGAACCACCCGATTCCGTACAGCAGCGGGTAAACAAGAACGGCCAGCACGAGCCAGTTCAACCGGACACCGAAGACGGTGATGCCGCCGAGTTCCGGGAACAGCGCGTTCAACAGCGGGATGGCGCCGATCAACGCGATCACCACGGCCGCCAGCCGCAACGCCAGGCCCAGCTGGGCGCGCATGAGTCCACGCACCAGCGCGTCGCCGACCTGCGTCTGCTCCTGCACCTCGACGCGGGTCCGCACCATCCGCGCGCCGCGCCGGTGCGCCAGTACCACCCGCTCACGCTGGGGTCGTTCACTACTGGTCATCAGCGCTCCCCGGACGCAGGCTGCGCATCGGGTTGCGTACCAGGCGGTCGCGGAGTTCGCGGGCCTGACGGCGGCTCACCGGAAGTTCGACCGCCGGGGACGCCCCGTTGGCCCGCAACCGCACCAGCACCGCGCCGTCGGCGGTACGCAGACCGGTGACGAGTCGCAGCGCAACCAGATAGGAGCGGTGCACCCGCTGGAATCCATGGTCACGCCAACGGGTTTCCAGTGTGCTGAGCGGGATTCGCACCAGATGCGAGCCCGACGCCGAATGCAGCCGGGCGTAGTCGCCCTCGGCTTCGACCCAGCCGATGCTGTCGCGGGGCACCAGATGGGTGACGCCCCCCAACTCGGCCGGGACGACACCCGAATCCGGTTCCTCACTGCCGGTTTCGTCGCGGAACGCCGCTGCGGGGGATGCCACGGCGGCCGCGCGGCGGACCGCCTCGTCGAGTCGGTCTTCGCGGATAGGCTTGAGCAGGTAGTCGACGGCGCCGACGTCGAACGCAGCGACAGCCTTGTCGTCGTGTGCGGTGACGAACACGATCGACGGCCGCTGGGCGTAGTTGGCCAGCACCCCGGCCAGTTCGATCCCGGACAGCCCGGGCATGTTGATGTCGAGGAACACCGCGTCGATCGCGCGCTGGTTCAGTTCGCGCAGCGCCGAGGTGGCGTCGCCGGCGCGGTGCACCTCAGCGACGCACGGATGCTTGCCCAGGAGATAGGCGAGCTCGTCGAGGGCGGGCGCCTCGTCGTCGACGGCGAGCACAGTGAGCGGTCTGGTCACGTCCTACTCATTTCGACCCACCCCGAACCCACCTCCACTGGCCCGTACGCCGGACCGGAACTTGGGCACCCGCATGACGACCTTGGTGCCCGCGCCGATCGCGGTTTCGACCACCAGACCGTAATCGTTGCCGAACGCGGCGCGCAGGCGATGGTCGACATTGGTCAGGCCGACATGCGCGCCCGAACCTTCGGAGGCCGCGGCGCCGTCGGACAGCGCATCGCTCGGCCCCGCGCGCAACGCGTCCGGGTCCATGCCGACGCCGTCGTCCTCGACGGTGATGACGCAGTCGGAACCTTCGTCGCGAGCGACGAGTTCGATCGACCCGCTGCCGCGGCCGGCGAAGCCGTGCCGCACCGCATTCTCCACCAGCGGCTGCAACGCAAGGAAGGGCACCACGACGTTGAGCACCTCGGGAGCGACCTGCAACGTGACCTTGAGCGCGGAACCGAACCGCGCCCGCTCCAGGGTCAGGTACCGATCGATGTTGCGCAATTCCTCAGCGAGAGTGGTGAATTGGCCGGCGGCGCGAAAGGAGTAACGAGTGAAGTCGGCGAACTCCAGGATAAGCTCCCTGGCCCGGTCGGGGTCGGTGCGCACGAACGACGCGATCGTGTTCAGCGCGTTGTAGATGAAGTGCGGACTTATCTGCGCGCGCAACGCCAGCACCTCGGCGCGGTCCAGCCGCGCCCGGGAGGCGTCGAGCTCGGCGAGCTCAACCTGACTGGCCGCATAACGCGCCACCTCGCCCACCGCGCCGAGCATTCCGGGGCCGGGGGAGCGCGTCGTGACGACCACCAGCACCCCGAGCAGGTCACCGGATTCGGCGAGCAGGGGTTGGGCCACCACAGCGACCGTCCGGGCGTGCGTCATCACGCGCCGCCCGCCCGAGATGGACTGCCGTGCAGCGCCGACGCATGCGTCCCGCACGGCGTCGTCCCACATCTGGTCGTCGGACGCGTCCTCGGCGAGAAGCTCGCCCGCACCGTCGAACAATGCCAGGCCGTCGGTGCCGGTGAGTCCGCGCAGAAACGGTGCGGCGGTGGCCGCGGAATCAGTGTCGAGGCCGCGGCGCAGCGCGCGCGCCGCGAGCGAGGCCGTGTGCAGCGCGGTATGCACGGCGCGTTCGGTGGGGGTGGCAACCACCCGTCGAGTCCGTACGGCGAGCATCACCGCGGCGACGGCCAGCAGCACCAGCACGGCCGTCAGGGCGATCGCGAGCTCGCCGGACATCTGTTTGTGCTCCTCGCTTGCGGGTGGCCCAACCTTAGACCGGTCTTCTCGCAGCCGGGAGCGTGATCCGGAACCCGAGGTGGCCTCAGAGGGTTCGCTGCTCCGCCGCGCGACGCCGAATCTCCTTGACGGAGGCCCAATTCACCGCCGGACGTGGCAGTCCGCGCTTGTCGAGGTACGTCCGTGCGGACCTGTGGATGCTGCGCAGGAACGACAGCATGTGCGATGCGGACTGCGTAGTGAAGGTCCGGCTGACGAACACCCAGCCGTCGCCGCGCCGCTCGAGCCGGCCTTTGACCTGCGCGGACTCGAGCTTCCAGAGCTTGTCGTCGTGAAAGTGGCACACCAGATTGGCCGGGCCTTCCACGGCATTGAGTTCCGGTGGCAGCGTTGCGGGCAGTTCGCCGGTAGCGGCGTCGTAGGCGCCGGTGCTGACGCGGACACTGACGGGGTAGCCCTGGGCGTCGAGCGCGGTCAACACCGCCTCCGGAAACCTGCTCAGCCGCTTTGCTGCGTCAGTCCACACGGCGCACCTCGGCGAGATCGAGTTCGTCAGGAGCGGCCGTGAAGTCGCGCGTCGGCCAGTACAGCGCGCGTCGTGGCGTCACGTAGATCAGGATGCGCATGTAGTACGACCACCACAGCCGTCGCCCTAGCCACGTTCCCCACAATGCGCCGGCCGGTTGGTGAATGAACAGCGTCTGCGCCAACGACGCCAGCTCCGGATCTGAGGCCAGATCGGTCACAATGCGGTCCTCGGCCGTGGCGTCGCCCTGGATCAGCACCGCCCCTTCAGTGGTGACACCGCTGCCGGTCGGCTCCGAGAACAACAGGCTGACCTTCGGATTGCGACGGATGTTGTAGGCCTTCTGCGGCAGCCCAATGCTGGTGCCCAACAAGAACCGGCCATCGGGGAGCAGCCGCGGGCTCACCGGCCAGGTCTGCGGCGAACCGTCACGTGCGATCGTGGTGAACTCGCACGTGAAGTACTTCTCGATGATCTCGACGGCAGCCGATGCCACAGCGTGAGTTTATGCTCGGCGCTCGGCAGGGGGCGACGAAATAGCACTAAGGGTCGCTTTCCGTGGCAGATCGACGACCCTGGTGTCTATCTCGGGAGATTTCTCGCGGGCAACCGTCTGGCCATACCGTGAACCGGCAACCGCGTTGTGGGGGAGTCGTTTTCGCGTCGTCGGTCTGGGTCGGGTGGTTTTGTCGGTGGGTGGTGTCAGGATGGGGTTATGCCCGCGAAGACCCCGGTTGGTACTGGTACCGACGGTGTGGTGCGTCAGTCGGATCGGCTGGAGGCGCATTTTGAGGAGTTGGCGGAGTTGGCCGG